>VHCN01000107.1 GCA_016871675.1 Verrucomicrobiota bacterium | reverse complement strand
GGAAATCGAGGACGACGAGCCCGTCGAGATCATCGTCGGCGACAGCAAGGAAATCACCGGCGACGACCAGGAAGCGAGCGTCATCAAGTTCGTCAACCAGATCATCTGGGAAGCCTTCAAAGACCGTGCGACGGACATCCACTTCGAACCTGCCGAGGACGAACTGCGCATCCGCTACCGCATCGACGGCATCCTCCACCAGACGCCGATGCCGCCGCAGTTGAAGAAATACCAGGCCGCGCTCATCTCACGCGTGAAAGTGATGAGCGGCATGAACATCGCCGAGAAGCGCCTGCCGCAGGACGGCCGCATCAACGTCCGCATCAAGGGCGAGGAGATCGACATCCGCGTCTCCACCGTGCCGACCGTCTATGGCGAGAGCCTTTCGCTGCGCCTGCTCACGCGCGGCAAGATTTTCTTCGGCCTCGACAAGCTCGGCTTCCCCGACCACGAGCAGACGATCATCCGCGACCTCATCCTCAAGCCGCACGGCATCCTCCTCGTCACAGGGCCGACCGGCTCGGGCAAGTCCACGTCACTTTACGCGTTCCTCAGTTCGATCAACTCGGTGACGAAGCGCATCATCACGATCGAGGAGCCGGTCGAGTATGAGCTCAAGGGCATCAACCAGATCGCCGTGCGCTCGGACATCGGGCTCACGTTCGCCGTCGGTTTGCGCCACATCCTCCGGCAGGATCCGAACGTCATCATGGTCGGCGAAATCCGCGACCTCGAGACGGCCGAAATCGCCATCCGCGCGGCGCTCACGGGGCATCTCGTCTTCAGCACGCTGCACACGAACGACGCGCCGAGCGCCTTCACGCGGCTCATCGACATGGGCATCGAGCCGTTCCTCGTCGCCTCGTCGCTCGAAGCCGTGATGGCGCAGCGCCTCGTGCGGACCATCTGCCCCATCTGCAAGGCGCCGCAGAAGGTCGAGCGCAGCTACCTCAAGCGCATCGGCTTTCCCGAGGAGGAAATTGATTCGACGAAGTTCCTCAAAGGCGCGGGCTGCGAGGACTGCCGCCAGCTTGGGTATCAGGGGCGGACGGGCATCCACGAACTGCTGCTCGTCAACGAGCAGTTGCGCCCGCTGATCATGAACCGCGCGCCCGCCTCGACCATCGCGCACGAGGCGATCACGGGCGGCATGCGCACGTTGCGCGTGGACGGCTGGCGCAAGGTCAAAGCCGGCATCACCACCATCGAGGAAGTCATCCGCGTCACACAAACCGAAGAACACCTCAAGTCGCTGATGGACGACGGGCGGACGGAGTTTTGGGTGAAGAGAGGATGAACGCGCCGTGAAGCCCACGCCTCCCAACTCGTGCAATGTCCTCCTGCTCGGCGCGGACCGCCGCAAGCTGTGGCGGTTCTCGACATCCGGCGGCAAGGCTTCGGCCGCCGGTGAGCATCACACCGCGCCCGACCAGCCGCTGCCCGCGCGCTGGGTGAACAAAGGCTGGCAGGAATTCTTCAACCCGCGCCTGAACATCGCGTGGCTCCCGCAGGACCAGGTTTTCCTGCGCGTCGTGCAGCTTCCCAAGTGCGAGCCTGCCGAACTGCCGCAGATGATCGAGTTCCAGCTCGAGAAACTCTCCCCGCTGCCCGTCACCCACATCGAATGGTCGTTCGAGCCCGTGCCGTATCACGGCAAGGTGCCGACGGAGATGCAGACCGTCGTCGTCTGCATCGCGGCACGGGACGCCGTGCAACAATTCCTCGGCCGCCTCGAGGGCGTCGGGTTTCGACCCGACCGCCTCGAAGCGCCGATGCTGCATCAAGTGCTTGCCACAAAGCCCGACGCGGACGGCGCGTGGGTGTATCCGTTCACCGACGGCGGGCGCACGGGCTGCCTCGTCGCGTGGTGGTATGGAGGCGCGTTGCAGAATCTCAGCCTCGCCAACCTCACCGAGGCCGACCAGTGGCCGCGCGAACTTTCCTCGCACCTCGAAGCCACCGTGTGGGCCGGCGAACTCGAAGGCTGGCTCACCTCCCCGCCGCGCTGGCACCTCGTGGGCGACAAGGACTCCGCGCCCGCGTGGGAGCGCATCCTCTCGGACGGCGGCGCGGCAACCGTGACGGTTCAAGAACCGCTCGCCGACGCCGCGCTCGCGGCCGCCAGCGCCCGCCGAGCCGCGAACGCAGAAAGCCTCGCGAACCTGCTCCCGCCCGACATCGCGTCGCGTTACCGCTCTCAGTGGCAGGACCGCGTGATGGCCCGCGGGCTCATCGCCGTGTTTTGTCTCTACGTGCTCGGCGTCGTGTCGTATCTCGTCGCGCTCAACCTGCTTCAATTCCAAAAGACCGAACTCGACACGCAGGTCGCGAGCCTCAGCCAGACTTACACGAACGCCCTGGTCACCAAGGGCCGCATCACCGTGATGAAGGAGCAGATTTCGCTGAAGTATGCGGCGCTCGAGGGCTTGAAGGCCGCCGCCGCGCGATTGCCCGAGGGCCTCACGCTCACGGATTTTTCGTTCTCGCAAGGCTCGCGCTTCACGCTGCGCGGCGTGGCTCCGGCTGCGGAAGTCACCAAGATCACGGACTTCGTCGTCGCGCTGCGCGCCGTCGAAGTCAACGGGCAGCCGCTGTTCAGTTCAGTGAACCAGGGCAACATCGGCTCGGCGCCCGGCGCGGCCATGATGAGCTGGAATGCGACGTGTGAGTTGCGTCCCGCCGAGATCAAATGAAGGAATTGCTCGACAACCTGACGCAGTCGCTCGGCCTCACGCCGGACCAGCAACCGCTGGTGTTCATCGGCCTTGGCGTCATCGCGGCGCTGCTGCTCGCGCTCGGGTTCTGGGTTGCCGCCCGCGCGGGACGCGGGCAGGGCGCGCGACGGCAGAGCATCTTCGACAAGCTCGGCCTGTCCGCCTTCGAGCGGCGCCTCGTGGTGGCGATCTTTGTGGTGCTCTTCGCCGTGCTCCAATGGTGGTTCGTCTTCCCCGAGTTCACGAAATGGGACGTGGTGCAAGCGGGCATCGACAAGGGCAAGCAAACCCTCAGGGATCGCCAACCCGAGGTGGACAAGCTCCCGGCCTACCAGAAGGAAGTCGGACGCCTCGAGGACGAAGGCCACAAGCTCGCCAGCGAGGAGGTCGCCGTGCAACTGCTGCGCGTGGTGCAGACGCAGGCTGCCAAGAGCGGCGTGCAAGTGCAGAACTACAACCCCGGCCAGCCGCGCCCGGCCCAGGGCAATGTTTTCTTCGAGGAGCAGTCGCTCAGCCTCAGTTTCCACACCACGGGCGACAAGGAACTGCTCGACTTCCTCGTCGCGCTGAGTGCCGACAACTCCTTCCTGCGCGTCCGCGACCTCACCGTGAAACCGGACCCGACCGGCGCGAAGTTGATGGGTTCCGTCACCGTCGTTGCCAGCTACCAGAAACTCGCCGCCGCAAAGACGCCGGCGACCACCCCGCGAAGACCATGAAAACCAAGATCACCACACTCCTCTCGCTGGCCTTCGCCGCAAGCCTCCACGCGCAGGACAAGCCCGGGCCCGTTTCGCCCGTCACCACCATCACCACGCCCGCGGGCCAGCCCATCGTCATTCCGACGCGCGCGCAACCGGTCCCGCTCGGAGGCACGAACACCCCGGCGCCCGCGTCCCAGCCGCCGCCGGCGACGGCGGTCCCGCTCAGCCCGTCCGCGAAAGCCGCCGCCGTCCCCATCCCCGCGCCGACGGCAACGACCATCACGCCGGTGAACACGCCCGCGAACCTGGCTGCGCCCGCGCCCGCGTCGCAGGCGCCCGGTTCGGCCACGACGCAGGCGGCGAAATCCGGCCTGCGCGTCTCTGCGCGCACGGATAAGACAGTTCCGCCCGGCCACTTGAAATTCGTGAACGCGCCCTTGGAGCAAGTGCTCGAGCACTACGCGGAGTTAGTGGGGAGAACAATACTGCGATCGCCGGCGGTCGTGGCGACCACGACGATCAACATTAAGTCGCAGACCGAGTTGACGGTCGATGAAGCCATTCAAGCCATCGAAGGCGTGCTCGCGCTCAACGGCATCGTGACCATTCCCGTCGGCGACAAGTTCGTCTCCGTCGTGCCGCAGGCCAGCTCGTTGCAGGAGGGCGCGGCGTTCAACAGCGTGACCAACGCCGCGGAACTTCCCGAGGCGAGCCAGTTCATGACCAAGATCATCCAGCTCAAGGAGGTCAAGCCCAGCGAGATCGTCCCGGCCATCCAGCCGTTCGCGAAGATCCAAGGCGGCATCCTCCCGATCGACACCACGCAGGTGCTCATCATCCGCGACTATGCCATCAACGTGAAACGCATGATGGAGATCATCGAGAAAATCGACCAGGCCGTGCCGCTTGAGGAGGACTTGCGCGTGTTCCCCATCCGCTACGCGCTCGCGGCGGAGGTCGCCTCCGTGCTCGGCAGCCTCACCACCGGCGGCGCGGTCGGCGGCACGGGCGCGGCCGGGGCGACGACCCGCAGCGGCATCCGCAGGCCGACCACGGGCGGCGGCGTGACGGGCGGCTTCCAGGGGCTCAACCCCGGCGTGCCCGGCCAGCAGCAGCAGCAGCCGTTCGGGCAGGTGCAGCCGGCAGCCGGGCTTCCGCAGGCGAATCCCGCCGCGGCGGCCGCCGGTTTCCAGAACCGGCTCCAGCAGATCGTCAACCAGGCCTCGCGCGGCACCGCGGGCGGCGGCGCGCCCTTGCTCGGCGCGGCCAAGATCATCACCTACGAGCGCAACAACTCCATCCTCGCCATCGGCACCAAGCAGGAACTCGCGATGGTCGAGAAGCTCATCCAGGAACTCGACAAGGTGCAGAAACAGGTGCTCATCGAGGCGATCATCCTCGAAGTCACGCTCGACGACTCCAAGAAGCTCGGCGTGTCCACCGCGCAGAACCAGAAGAAGTTCGGCGAGAACTTCACCGGCCGCGGCGGCATCCGCACGGACGCCATCTTCGGTTCCGGCCTCACGAACGTCGCCAACCAGAGCCTGCCGCAGGGCTTGAGCTACTTCGCCAACCTCGGCAAGGCGTGGGAAGTCGCGCTGCAGGCCATCGCCACCGACAGCACGGTCAACGTGCTCTCGCGCCCGCGCATCCAGACCTCGCACGCGGAAGTCGCCACGCTCTTCGTCGGCGACACCGTGCCCTACATCAACGCCACCTACGCGAACCTCGGCGGCACGCCCACTTCGAGCTATCAGCAGAAGGACATCGGCATCCAGCTCCAGGTGCAGCCGCTCATCAACGAAGACGGCCTCGTGGTGATGGACATCGCGCAGAACATCGAGCAACTCGGGCCCACGCAGACCATCGACAACAACCAGGTGCCCACCACCACCAAGCGCCAGGCCACGGCCAAGGTCGCGGTCAAGGACAGCGACACCATCATCCTCGGCGGCTACATCACCACGCAGAAAAGCCGCGGCCGCACCGGCGTCCCGGGCCTCAAGGACATCCCCGGACTCGGCGTGCTCTTCCGCTCGACGAGCGAATCCGTCAAGCGCACCGAACTCGTCGTGCTCATCCGCCCCACCGTGCTGCCCACGCCCGAGATGGCGTCGGTCACCGCGCAAAAGGAGCGCGAAAAAATGTTCGGAGTGGTGCGCGCGGAGAAGGAAATCCTCGACGACGAAAAGCAGCGCGCCGAGCGGAACAAGGCGGAGATCGAGAAGCTCGAGCGGATGCAGCGCGAGCGCGAGGCGAAAGAAAGTCCCCACAAGAAGTAAGGACGCCGGGCAGACAGGCTTCCAGCCTGTCCGCAGCAACGAAGCCTCCGGCGTTGCGCCGGACAGGCCGGACGCCCGCCCCACGCCGGCTACTTGATCCGGTTGACGCTAAGGGCGAGGCGGGACTTCTTGCGGTCCGCGGTCCGTGCATGAACGATGCCGGACTTCGCGGCCTTCGCGTAGGCCGAGGTCACTTCGACCAGCGCGGCGGCGGCTTCGGCCTTTTTGCCGGCGGTGACGAGCGCGCGGAACTGCTTCTCAATGCGGCGGAGTTTGCCGGTGACCCGGCGGTTGCGCAGGCGCCTGCGTTCAGTGCTGCGCACGCGGCGCTCTGCGGACTTGGTATTCGGCATAATTCAGGGCTTCGGTTCAGAACAAGCGGGCGACACCGTATCCGTTCGCCGAACGTTGTCAACGCCTGCCTCCTTCCGCGCCCGTCCGGCTTCGTCTGCATTCCAAGGCTCGAAGCAAACCAAACCGTGTGCCGATCGGACGGAGCGGCCGCAAACTCGACCGCGCAAACCACGCGCACCACCGGGGCGGCGCACGGAACTTCCGCCAGGGGCTCCCGTCAGGGCGGAGGCGTCCTCGCCCTAGCGTGAATCGCTTCAATGAGCGGACGAGTCTGGACCCGATTCGAATGGCGGTGCCTGCGCGCCCCGAG
>VHCN01000106.1 GCA_016871675.1 Verrucomicrobiota bacterium | reverse complement strand
TTCCCCCCCCCCCCCGTCCACTCACAACCGGAGGAGCTGAACGGCGTCCCACTTGAAGGCTTCATCAAACGTCCGGTGTTTCGTTGCCGTTTCCATCGACTTGGGGCTTGGTTATCCCAGCCGTTGCCCCTCCCTGTCCACGGAATCGGGACATGCTCAAAGTAACCGAACTCGGAGATGCCACTCCTTTAGACTTTCTCCTGCAGCAGCGCCGGCAGCAGGAGCAACGGAAATCCGTTCAGCCACACGAACGTCTCGGCCTCATTCGCAGCGACGCGGAGCAAGGCGCGGTGGCGAGTGTCGGTGGCACAGCCGGTTTTTCAAGGAAGCGAGCAAGGTGTCGTTCGTTCGTGTTCGAGTTGTCATGTTTCGAGATTCGTTTCTGGGTAGCGCCGGCGCGGCGCCTACCGTGTCTGGTGCCCTCGCCAGGCACTCCGGCCGTGGAGCCAAACGGCGAGGGCGTCGGTTGGCTGCGCCCGGGGGGCGCACTCCCCAATTCATCGTATTCCCAGTCAGTTTGCATTGGTTCATCGCAGGAAGAGTTTCCATTTTCCTCCGGGTGCAACGGGCGGCCGGTGTATTGGCAGCGATTGCCGTCGCGCTCGCGGATGGACTTTGCGCAGAGACGGGCGCTTCTTCGGCACCTTCGCGAAGTTCACGGCCACGACCACGGTCGGCACGCGCACAAGGCCGCGCACGGTGCGCACGGCGGTGTCGTGCTCGCGGACGGGCAGCGCGAGCCACTCGTCCCACGCGACGAGGTGGATGAAGTCGCCGCCCTCGATATCGAGCGCGGTCGCGGCGCAGGCGGCCATCTGGCAGAAGGCGTCGGCGGGCGTGCGCACGCCGATGGCCTGTCAGTGGCGGTTGAGGACCAGCACGGCCGGTTGGTTCAGGATGTCGGTCATAATTTGTAATCCGTAATGCGTAAAACGTAAGAGGCGGAATGCGATTTTACTCATTACGCATTACGCCTCACCCGGGGTGTCTGCTCTTTGTTGTCGTTCTCCTGCCGCGGCGCGGACAACGGCGGTCCGAGCCGGGAGACTTTCCTCAACTTTGTTTCTTGTTGCCGCCTCGCGCCGCGCTAGGTTGCCCGACGCCGCATGACCCGGAACCGCATCCTGCATATGGATGGCGACAGCTTCTTTGCGAGTTGCGAGATCGCGCTCGACCCGAGGCTGGAGGAGCGTCCGGTGTGGGTCGGCGGGGGGCGGCGTGGCGACGGCATCGTGATCGCGGCGAACCGGCTGGCGAAAAAGTTCGGCATCGAGACGGGCATGGCGTGCTTCGATGCGAAGGCGCGCTGCCCCAAGGGCGTGCTGTGCCGGCCGCATTACGACGAATACCGGCGGCTTTCGTGCGAAATGTTCCGCATCCTCGAGCAATACGCGCCGACGATGGTGCCGGTCTCGATTGACGAGGGCTTCCTGGACTTGAGCACGATGGACGCGCACGTGTGGCGCGACACGACGCCGGGCGATTACGTTGAAGCCATCCGCGCCCGCATCAAGCGCGAGACGCGCCTGCCGGTTTCGGGCGGGCTCGCGAGCTCCGCCAAGCTCGCGAAGCTGGCGACCGATGCGGGCAAGCCGGGCTTCCTCGAAATCGCGCCGGGGACGGAGAAGGAATTCCTGCGCGACCGGCCGGTGCGCGAGATGTCGGGGATCGCGGGACGGCGCGAGCGCGCGCTGTCGGCCCTCGGCGCGAAGACGTTCGGCGACGTGGCGAAGCTGCCGTCGCCGCTGCTCAAGCAGAAGTTCGGCATCTGGGGCCACCAACTCTGGCTGTTCGCCAACGGCCGCTGGAACGAGCCGCTGATGCTGGTGGTGAACGACCGCACGACGATTTCAAGCAGCACCACGCTGCCTTACGACGAGCCGGACTACGAGGCGGCGCTGACGTTCACGTTGAGCGAGGCGACGCGGCTGACGGGCCAGCTCCGGCGCGAGCAGCTCCAACTGCGCGAGCTGAGCCTGGGCATCCGCTTCAACGACTTCACCGAGACCGGCGCCAGCTACCGTTTCCAGCATCCACAGTTCCGAAACTCGATCATCAACGCGATCATCGAGGGGATGTTCCGCGACCTGATGAGCCGCCACGTGAAACCCGTCCGTCAGCTCCGGCTCTCGATGTGGAACCTCTCCCACCTGGACACGCAGCCCACGCTGTGGGGCACCACGGACGCCGAGCGGCTCGGCGCGCTGGACGAGGCGGCGTATCAGCTCAACACGCGCTTCGGCCGTCCGGAGAAGCCCGCGCTGATGACCGGCGCGCAGCTCGCGCTCCGTTCGGTGGACGACACGCACAAGAACCCGAAGGCCAAGTGTCCGTTCGTGCCGCAGCGCGAGATGGTGAAAAAGCTTTGGGGCACCGACGCCGACCCGCTCGCGCACAAGACCGACTGGGAGGAAAAGCTGTGGCGCGTGAGCCGCGGGCACTTCACGACGGGCGGCGCGGCAAAGTAATCAATGTCCAGGGTTCAGTGATGCCGGAGTTCCACTCCTGAAAGCTGGTTGCTGATTTCCGATCACTGAACGCTCATTACGGTTCGTCAGCCTCCACCGCATCCAGCACCGCCGCGATGGTTCCCGGCGCGTGGCCTTCGTAGCGGTTGTTCACGAAGAGCGTCACCTTCGTCCGGTCGCGCGAGTTGAGCGCGCGCCGGATGAGCTTCGTCGCCGAGACGCGCCCTTCGGCGTCCGCCTCCTGCAATTCCCGATATGGACTGAACTGCTTCACCGCTTCTTCGTAGCGCCGTCCTTCGCGCAGCAGAAACCTCGCGGCGAGCAGCGATGGATTCGTCTCGCTGCCGGGAAGAGCCATCTGTTCGCCGACCGGCGGCATGTCCGCCCACGCGTTAAAGATGTGCGTCACGCCGTGGCGCGCCAGCACGGCGAAATAGTCCGGCTGCAACCACTGGCGGTTGCGCAGCTCCACGCCCAGCGGCCATCCGCTCGGCACGCGCGAGAAGAAGGCGTCCAGCGCCATGGCAAAATCCCCACCGCGCGCGAAATCCTCCAAGCCGAACCGCGTGAACTCCAGCATCACCAGTCCGACCTTGGCGCGGATGGCATCAAGCGGTCCGAGGAACGCGTCGGTGAACAGCGCGGCATCCAGGAAGCGCGGGTTCACCAGTCCCGCGCGCGCGCCGGAACGCGGCACGTGCGGCCAGCGCTTGAGCGTGATTTCATCCGTCACCTTGAAGCCGAACCGAAAGCCATCCGGCACCTGCGCCGCGAGTTCGCGCAGCATCGTTTCGGTCGGGAAGCGGTAGAACGTGGCGTCCACCGAAACCGCGGGGAAGACCTCCGCGTATTCCGCAAGGCAGTTCCGCTCGAAGCGCGCCTCGGAGAAGCGCCCCCGCCACACGTAGCGGTCGCGGTCGTAGATGGTTCCGAACCAGCCGGGATATTTCCACGACGACGTGCCGAGAAACACGCCCTGCGCGGCGAGGTGGCGCAGGCGCGCCGCGAATGGTTCGCGCAGCAGGAGCACACGCAGACTCAAGCCCAGCGCAACCGTTTGCTCAACGCGAAACCTCCTGTGCGAAGCCGGTTGCTGCGCTTCAGCCCGCACTGTGCTTTGAATGGGTCGCCCGGGAAGGAGTCGCACCCTCGACTGCCGGGTGTAGGCCGGCCGCGATACGGTTTCACCACCGGGCGGAGATTGATTTGCGACTTACGATTTACGCCGCCGCTCTGGAACGGGACTGCGGCTCGTAAAATCGCAAATCTCAAATCGAGACCTCGGCAAAGCCCATCTTGCGCCGGTGTAGTGTCCGGCCTGTGGCCGGCCGAGCCACGCGGAGAGCGACGACGGCACGCAGTGGCGGCTGAACCTCTACCGCCATGACATCGCGAGCAAATCGTTCCTCGCCTGGAGCCCGACCGCGACGAACACGGCGCACACGCCCGCGAAGTTCGGCTGGCTGGAGTTCGCCGATTGAGTAGAGGCCCGCAGCCGCCGCGCGTGGCGACGGCTGCGGGTTGAACTGCGGGTTCACTGCGCAAACGACTCCGCGGCTTCGAGGTTCTCGGGCGCGAACGGCGGTGCGTTGCGAGCCCGGACAAGCGGCACGAGGTGCGCGCGGGGCGGGGCGAACTTCACGGCGATGCGGCGCGCCGGCTTGTAGCTGCGGCGCACGAGCAACGGGCTTTGCAGACGGATGGGGTCTTTCATGGCGGTTTCCTTTCGGGTTTGGGGTTGATGGATTTGTTCGAGCCGGGGTGGGAGCGATGCCCGGCTGTTCGTGAAAGTGGTCGTCCAGCGCGGTGATGCTCCGCGGTCTCCCGGTTATCGGCCGGGTGCTCTGCTGTTGAGCTACAGGACGTGCGGAAGGCGTCGGTAATGCTCCGACCTCGGCGTTGCCGATCCTATTTTCGGGACAGGTGCCGCCAGCTTGTATCGGCCTGCCTTCCTGGGAAGTGGCGCTCGCGGAAGGGGTCTCACCTCCATCTCCGATGTTAGAAGCATCGTGCTCTGTGATTGAGCTACGCGAGCGGTGGCTGCTCAGGCTGGAGTCGCACCAGCACCATCCTGTTTAACAAACAGGCGGACTACTGTTATCCCACTGAGCAAAAGAGGGGTCAGCGCGGCAGGACTTGCACCTGCGATCACTCCGTCCCAAGCGGAGCATGTTGCTCCTACACTACGCGCTGGTTGCCCCGGTCAACCCATCACCGGGGACTTGAGGAAGCGGGGCGCACGGTCCCTGGACCCTGCCCCGCGGTGAGATGGTGAAATTGGCGGACCTGAAGGGACTTGCACCCTCAACCCTCCCGCAGACAACGGGGCGCTCTGCTCGTTGAGCTACAGGTCCTATGGTGGGCCGCGCTGGTAACGCTCCAGTCGTCGCTTCCGGCTTGTTTTGTGACGCTGGATCTACAGGCCAGCCGCCGGGACGCCGCCCGGGAATGGTAGCGGGGGTGGGAGTCGCACCCACTTATGCGAGTTTATGAGGCTCGCCTCTGTGCTTTGGTCGAGTTCCCCGCAGAAACTGGAAGTGAGGAGTGAGTGGCGAAGATCGGCTTGCGAGAGGCGCTGGTGTCGGACAACCCATCACGCATCGCTTCTCGCTCGCGCCGCAAGTCCGGCGGCGGATGGTGGAGTCGATGGGTAACGCTCCCACATGGTCCTGCTTGCAAAGCAGGTGCATTACTTGTCTGCCACGACCCCGATCCGTCCGCGCGCGCCGTTGCGGTGCGCGGTCACTTGATAGCCACGCGCCGCCGCGAAGTGAACACAATTCGGTCTTTTGCATCGCGGTTCACCCCGTCGAGGTGCTCGTCCGAAGAGTGGCACGCCGCCTTGGTGCTGCCCCAAGCCCGCTGGGTTTTGGAGGCCCGGCTGCGCAAGCTGGCGCACGGCGTGTCGAAAGTGGAGCGGCCGCCGGGAATCGCACCCGGATCGTCTCCTTGGCACGGGGACATTCTGCCGTTGAACCACAGCCGCCTGAAAAACTGCGGGCCGGGGACGCCGAATTGCGCCCCCGGCCCGTGACAACAAAGAACAGACACCTCTTGGTGATCTATGCGATCCCAACCCGCGGTTTCATGGCGGATGTTTCGGTGTTTCGGGGCACACCTCCTGCGAAGCCCTTGAATTGTAAAACTCTTGCGAACGCTTCGGATCTCTTCGCGGCGCGTCGCGACGACACTCCACCGGCGGGCAGGCCGCGGCCTTCCCGGACCCAACTGCTTCTGGCGTTCGTGCGCATCACATGGATGCGGCGTGATTCCCGTTCACTGTGGCTGCCTTTCGTTCAATGTTGCGTTCTCATCCGGACAAACAAAAAACCCTGCTTGCGTCCGGCAAGCAGGGTTTGGAAATCGCTTCTGGTCGCTGTTCCTTACCTGCCTGCCTCTCTTCCCTCCGACATGGATTGGCTCTGTTCGATCCAATACGCCGGTGCCGGGACAAGGCGGAACAAACCGCCCGAGGCGCCCCGATAGAGACGTGTCGCTGGTGCGCACACGCCCTCAGGCGTCTTCCCGATTCGGTTGTTCACGCAGGTTTTCATCGAAAGCGCGAGACAGGTAATCCACGACATCTGTCATGTCAAACGGTTTTTCACCTTTTCCCGAAACTTTTTCCCCAGGGAAAGTGCGCGTGCCGGGCGGCTCCCCGAGCGTCGCGTGAACTGCCAACCAAGCGGCCAAGTGAAATGCCCCCCGACACGTCTGCCGAAGCCCGCTTCATGCCCGCCGCCTCTTCGAAACCCAAATTTGCGGCCGGTCTCGCGCACGGCCGGCGCCGCGCCGTGCGAATGATTGAACGCCACGACAAACTCAAGGACGGCGCGCTGGGTCTTCGTCAGTTCGTGCACGGCCATACAGTTGTATGGTGCCACGCTCGTTGGCAACTCGCCGTCAGGCTGAACCTACACCGCCTTGCCAGGCGGGCGGGTTGGACAATTTGTAAAGCATCTCACCGGCCTTCCGCACGAGCAGCACACCCTCGGCCTCGCGGCTGGCGTAGCTCTCGATGTCAATCGTCGCCGGGTCGCGGTAGCCCATG
>VHCN01000105.1 GCA_016871675.1 Verrucomicrobiota bacterium | reverse complement strand
GCCAGAAGGGCTGGCGCAAAATCGTCTCCACGGCGGCCTTGCGCGGCATCCCGGCGCCGGCGTTCAGCACCGCGCTGAACTTCTACGACCAGTATCGCTCCGCCGTGCTTCCGGCGAACCTGCTCCAGGCGCAGCGCGACTACTTCGGCGCGCACACCTACGAGCGCGTGGACAAACCGCGCGGCCAGTTCTTCCACACCAACTGGACCGGCCGTGGCGGCACGACCTCGTCGAGCACGTATAACGTGTAAGCGCAGGCCGGAGTCGCCGCCAGCCGGAGCGGTTGCCGGTCGCCCGGGACGCAGCCTACGTGATGTGTGCGCCCTGAGTTTCCACGTAGACCGCGTAGAGTGAGGTGCTGCCGGTCATGAAGAGCCGGTTGCGCTTCGTGCCTCCGAAGCAGACGTTGGAGCAGATCTCAGGAAGCAGAATCTGGCCGATCCGCTGGCCGTCGGCGGCGCCGAAGATGTGGACGCCGTCGTAACCCGCGCCGACCCAGCCCGCGCTCGCCCACACGTTGCCGTCCGTGTCGCAGCGGATGCCGTCGGCGAATCCGGCGAGGTCTCCCTTCTGCGGGTGGCGCAGTTTCATCGAGGCCCACTCCTTCCGGCGCGCGAGTTTCTTCTCGTCCACCACATCGAAACTCCAGATGCACTTGGGCGCCTCGGGATAGTGCGATGCACCGGTGTCAGCCACGTAGAGTTTCTTGTAGTCCGGCGAGAAGCAGAGGCCGTTGGGCTTGAAGACTTCGTCGGTGAGCTTCTCCACTTTCAGCGAGGTGCCGTCGATCCGATACACGGCCTCCTTCTGAAATGGCTGCGGCGAATCGGTCGTCGCGCGCGCGCCCTCGTAGTTCATGAGCGCGCCGTAGCCGGGGTCGGTGAACCAAATGTCTCCGTTCGGATGCACCACGGCGTCGTTGGGCGCGTTGAAGGATTTCCCGGCGAACTTGTCCGCCAGCACGCGGGTGCTCCCGTCATATTCGTAACGGACGACGCGCCGCGTGAGGTGCTCGCAGGAAATCTGCCGGCCCTGGTGGTCGAAGGTGTTCCCGTTGCTGTTGCCTGCCGGGTTGCGGAAAACGCTCACCTGCCCGTTCTCTTCGAGCCAGCGAAGTTGCACGTTGTTCGGGATGTCGCTCCAGAGCAGGTAGCGGCCGACGCCGTTCCACGCCGGGCCCTCGGCCCACAGCATGTTCGGGCTGTGATAGAGGCGCTGGATGGGCGTGTTGCCCAGTTTGTATTTGTCGAACCGCTTGTCGATCGTGATGAGGTCCGGGTCCGGGTAGCGGGTCGGATTCCTGCCGCTCCAGTCGCGCTCCTGCGCGAGGCCGCGCGCGGCGAGCGCCACGCCGGCGGCGCCTGCGGCGCTTGCGAGGAAGGACCGGCGATCGAGTTTGCAGGAATTGGGAGTCGGGTCGGGAGCGGTTGGGTGGTTCATGCGAGGTTCCGTTGGAGGTTGCGGACGAAGAGTGTTGAGCAGGCGCCTCGAATTCAATCCAAAAGGCTCGTCAGTCGCCGAGCAGCTTCTTCAAGTTGTCGCGCGCGCTGCCTTCGCGCGGATTCTGGCCGGGGGGCCTGAAGTTGCGGCGCGCGAAGTCGAACCACTCGCAAAACGTGCCGACGTGCTTGTCGAACACGGGCTCCGCGCGACGCTCGCGGCACTGTTGCGCGGCGTGGACGTCATAAAACTGGCAGTTCAAACACACCCGCACGTCGGAACTGCAGCGATGGCAGGACTCGCTGCGGCCGGGGTTGACGGGCAGCGTCCACTCGAGCCCGCACTTCCAACAATGGCGTGTCATGCGCCCAGCGTATCGCGATCGGGTGAGGTGGCAAACGTTTTGGAGCGGCGCGCCGGCGCTCAATTCCCGAACAGGGAATTCTGCCGTGTGCGGTCGTCGCCAAGCCCGAAACGCGGGAAAGCTTTGAAGGAGAAAACGAATCCGATCGTGAAGTCGGACGGGCCGGCGACGTTTTCGCGGCGGCGCACCGTGAGCGCGCCCGTCCAGCTCCGGAAGTCATGATAGAGCGAGTAGCCCTGCTCTTGCAGGACGCCGTTGCGCCCCTCGAACAGGTGCGTGGCGCGGAAACCCCAGTTTTCGTTGAGCCGGTAGTGCACCATGGACTGGATGAGGTTGTTCCCGAGCCCGTTCGCGCCCAGCGCAGGGTCGGTGCGGAGGTATCGGTGGCCGACGCCGAAACTCCACGTCGTGTTCGGCTCGACGGCGAGGTTGTGATCCGCAAGTCGCACGTGACCGGAGGCGATGTCGTAGCGTGTTTCGGAACTGAGCGAGAGCCACGAGCGCGGCTTGAAATCCAGGTCGGAGAAGACATCCGCGAACGTGGTCTGCCCCGCGCGCGGGCGCAGGCGCCAGTCCGTGTAAAGCGCCCAGTGCAGCAGCGAGTCGACCTGACCGGCGCGCTTGGTCTGGACAAGATTGCGCAGGCCGAGCCGCAGCACATTCTGGCTGTCCACGGAGTCAATCGCGTTGTAATCCGGAAACTCAATCGGCAGCAGGCGCAAGCTTGGCAACTCGGTGTCGAACTGCGGCAACCGAGTCGGCGCCCGATTCGGGCTCGGCACGAAGACGTAGTTGATCGACGGCTCGAAGATGTGCCGCACACCGTCCAAGTCGAACATCGTGCCGCGCGTCTCCGGCCAGAGGCGCGAAGCCTTGAATGAGACTTCCGCGCCGGTGTTGAAGACGGCGCGGTCGGTCGCCGTGAGATTCACGCCCGCGCCTTCGCTTTCGCCATAGTGCGTGAAGCGTCCGCCGACGCGCGGCGTGATGTTGAGGAATCCCCAATAGGTCCGTGGCAGCGTGAGTTGGTGATACGTGTCCCCACGCCACGCGGCGAAATCGTTGCTCGTGCCGTTGGCGAACTTGTGGCGGAACCACCCGAGCGAGCTCTCGCTTTGATAATAGACGGGCGTTGTCCCGAGCTCCTGCGGGAGCGCCGAGAGTTTCACGTCGGGCAGGCGTTCGACCGTCTCGAAGACACTGTTCAGTCGTGGCTGGACAAGCGCGTTCAGCGAGAAGTTCGGCCAGAGCTTGTTCAACTCGACGAACGACGAGGGCTGGATGTTGCGCCGGTATTCGGTCTCGAAAAAATCGCGGATGAACGTGTCGTCGCGCTGCTCGCGGAGGTGGACCCGGAGCGTCAGGTTTGTGTCGAGGGCGGCCGAATGCCAGAGCTCCGTGCGATGGCGGTCCGCTGCCACAGGCCGGCCTGACAGGCTCAGTCCCGGTTCGTCGTCGTGGACGTAGTAGAACTTGAATTCTCCCTCTCCGAACCGGCCGAGGTCATAACTCACGTCCGGCCCGAAGCCCACGCCGCGCCGCTGCCGGTAGTCGAGGTGCATCTTGCCGGACAACTGCTCGCTGCCCGACCAGTTGTAGGTGCCGAGCAGAAACGGCCCGTAAAGGCTCCGGTAGCCAGGCTCAAACGCGAAGTTGTTGGGATGCCGCATCAGCGACCGCGAGTATTTCGGCAAATACATCACAGGCACCGTGCCGATGTAGAGCGTCGCCTCCGTCGCCTCGATGCGCTCGCCGGCAGTCACGGTCAGCGTCTTGCACTTGAGCCGGAAGCCAGGCACGCCGAGGTCGTCCGTGGTGACAAACGAGTCGTGCGCGGTGAACACGCGGTTGGTCGCATCCGCCGCGAGGCCGAGGCCGCCGATGTAGAAGGGCGCGTGGCCCGTGCGAAAATCACCTGCGCGGAAGTCGCGCGATTTGAAATTGTAGTCCGCGCTGTGACTGCGCCAGAGCTGGCCGTCGCGCTTCAGCGTCACCGCGCCTTCGGCCTGGATGTCGCCCGTGTCCTGGTTGAGCCGCGCGCGTAGCGCCGTCAACTCGGTCGTGTTTGTTGGCGAGTCTTGGTAGCGGACAAGGATTCCATTCGTGGCGATGACGGTGCGCGTGGCAAGATCGAACGAAAGCGTGCCCTCCTTCCCCGGAGCCTCAATGAACCATGGCGATCCGCGTTGCTGCGCGCGGGCGGAACCGGACGCAAGGGCAAGCGCAGCGGCAAGCGCGAGAAGCGTTCGGCGGAGAGGCATCCGCGCGAGAGCTAACCAAATGCGCCCGTGCCTGCCAAGCGGAACCCCGGTTCAAACGCTCAAGTGACCGAGCGCGAGCAGGCCGTAGAACGTGTATTCCGCGTCCACGTGGTCGTCCGCCCAGTGGCCGTGGAAACCGCCGCGGGCGTCCCAGAGCGTGTCGAGGAAATCAAGGCAACGCTCGTGGACTTCGCCCGGCAGGCGGCGATCCATCGCCGCGAGCGCGTGCAGGGTTGTCGCGGTGGAAAGCAGGTCGGGCATCGGCGCGCCCGGCACGGCGAGGAAGCCCCCTTGCGGATGAGCCTGCGCAAGCAGCCAGTCGCCGGCGCGCTCGTTCACCGGGAAGCCGAGGTGCCGGATGAGCGTGACCGCGCCGGCCGTGGCATTGGTCGCGCCGGTGCGGGCGTGCGGCGCATTGCTCCACGCGCCATCGGGCGTTTCGAGGCGCTTGAGGCTTCGAATGAGTTCAAGCGGCTGCGGGGGCGTGTGGCCAAGGTCCTCGTAAGCGCCGAGTGCGACGAACGCGCCGTAGGCCGTGCCGTGTGCGAGCCTGGCATCGCCTTCGTATCCGCCATCCGGTTTGCGAAACGATTCGAGCCGCGCGAGCAAGCCGCGGTCGAGTCCGGCAGGCATCCGTTCCCTGCCGACGGCGGACCAGCAGCGCGCGAGCGCGGAGAGATGGACGAAGTCGAGCTTCGCGCCGTCCCCATGCGAATGGAGGCATTTTTCAACTGCGTCGCGCGGGAGTTCGGCGTCCACGGCTTGGAGTCCGGCAAGCGCGAAGATGGTGTAGTAGAGGTCGGGTTTGCCGTCGCGGTCGAGTCCGGCGCCCTCGGGCGAAAGCTGACGCTGGTAAAATTCGCGGACGAGACTGGTGGAGTCACCGAGCAGGCGCGGCGCAAGGCGGGCGACTTGGAGGAGTTGGAGGCGGAGGCTCACCGCGCCATCGCCGCTTCGGCCTCATGCCGCCCCGAAGGTGAAACCATGGTATCAATCCGCACGCCGTCGCGGACGCCGTTCAACTGCTCCTGCTCCTTGCACCAGCCTTTGATCTCCACGTCGTTGAAGATCTTGCCCAGCGTGCGGCGCAGCAGGCCCTTGAGGTTCGGGTTCTCCAGGTCGGCAAGCGAGCGGATGGCCTGCTCCTTGTAGGTTTCGAGCAACGTCTTCGCGCGCACGTCGGCGCCAAGTTCGGCGTAAAGCGACTCGACTTGCGCGATGCCGCCGGCGGGAAGCTGCCGATGCCAGACGTTCTCGAGCAGCTCCTTCTGCGCGGCCCTGGCCTTGTCGTGGGCGATGCCCAGCAACAGGCTCGGGCGCAGGCCGGCGATGTCGTTGGTCTCGCCCTGCTCGCCGAGGTCGCTGAGGTCGTCGCGAATCTGGTAAGCGATGCCGAGCGCCTCGCTGTAGATGCCGAGCGTGGACTCGACCTCCTCGTAGCGTTCGAGGTCGGCGTAAATCGAGCCGAGCCGCAGTGCGACCTCGAAGGCGGGCGCGGTCTTGAGCCGGAAGATTTCCAAAATCTGGTGCTGTGTGAGCGGCTGTGGCGAGCGCGCCCAGCAAAGCTCCGCGCCCTGTCCGCGGCAAAGCGCGCGCTGTCCCTGGCTGGCCACGATGAGCATCGCGGCCTTCTGCTCGGCGCTGGCGCGGCAGGATCCGATGAGCCGGTAGCCCTCGCCGATGAGCAGGTCGCCGACGTTCAAGGCGACAGCCGTGCCGTATTCCGCGTTCAGGGTTTTCTCGCCGTAGCGCAGCCCGTCGTTGTCCTCGATGTCGTCGTGGATGAGCGAGGCCTTGTGGAAGCATTCGACGGCGACGGCGATCTTGCGCACGTCTTCGGGCAGCGGCTTGCCGAGATCCCTGCGCAGCGCCTGATACGCCGCGACCGCGAGGAACGGCCGCCAGCGCTTGCCGGCCTTGCCGAGCCATTCGCGGGCGATGCGCTCGGTCTCGCCGTCGGCGTTGCCCATGATGGTGTCGAGGCAGGCGGGGCTGAACCAGAAATCCACCTCGTCGCGCAGCGCGCCGAGGTCGAGCCGGCGCGTCTGGTCGTCGCTGGTGAGGTGGATGTAATCCCACACCCAGTCGAGGTCCACCGTGGTGTCAATGCAGTCGTCCTGAAGCAGCGGAATCGCGACGCCGGGAATGGCCGCGGCCTCCATGTAGGGAAAGGCGCGCTCCAGCACTGAGAGACAGCTCACGCCGACGATCGCCTCGATCTTCCCGGTCTGAATGAGCGACATGACGATGGCCGAACCTTCGGCGACCAGTGTCGCGTAACCAAGCTTCTCCGCTTCCGCCTGCAAATCCTGAATGGTGCACAGCCCGCACTGCTTGCACAGCAGGCCGAACTCGTCGAACGGCGCGGGGCACTTGCTCTCGACGCGCAGGCATTTGGGCAGCAGCAGCAGCCGCCGCTCGAACGGCACGCTCGCAATCTGCTCGCGCCACATTTCGTTGTTGATGAGCACGCCGATGTAGTCGCGGTAGACGGGGTCGCACTTGAGCATGCCCACGACGCGATCGGCGTGGACCTTGAGGTCGTCCGCCGGCATGGGCGGCACGGGGTTGAACTCGGCGACGTAGTTGCGGATGACGTGGAGGAAGTGGTTCCGCTCGACGGGCGTCTGCGGAATGTTCCCTTTCGGCGTGCGGAAGCGCTGCTGCACGACGTGCTTGGGGACGACAGCCGCGGTGTAACTCCCCGGAGGATTGAGCGGAATGGGCTGCATTTGGGCTGCGGCGTTGGACGTTGTCTCGGCGGTGTTCAGTCAAACTCTCGGCTTCCGGACTGACTCTGCGGAGTTCCCCCGCCTTGGTCGAGTCAGGAATTGAACTCCAGCCGGCCGGGAAAGTTCGCCCCGCAAATCGTCCACGGATTTCCAACAAGCAACTTGCGGTCAGCAAGCCACTCCTCGAATCGAGTGGGCCACGCGCCGGGCAAGCGACTGGCCAGCGGCGCGCACAACGGCGAGGTGCGCGTGTGGAACTGGGAAGATGGAAAACCCGTTGCCCACTTCATCGCCGCGCCGAGATGACGTCGCGGCCGAGTTGCTCCGTAAGCTTCAGACCCTG
>VHCN01000104.1 GCA_016871675.1 Verrucomicrobiota bacterium | reverse complement strand
AGAATTGCTTTTGCCAACCGGATTGCCCGCGGTGTAATGGCGCGGAGTGAATTCGCGCGGGGCGCGGCCTGACCTGAAGGACGAGTGCACCGGGTGCGACTTGGCGCTCTCACTTGATTGCACCCCTCACCCCGTCCCTCTCCCCTCGTCGGACGAGGGGAGAGGGTGGCCGGAGGCCGGCGACGAAAGTGGCGTGCTCACCCTGACGTTGATTGGCAAGCACAAGGCGGAACTGCCCCTTCTCAAACAGGAGGACTGACCGGCGGGACAGTGTCCAGCCCAGAGGCGTCCCGCCCCGTCCGCCGCCCTGCACTTGGAACCCTGAAGACTGAATGCCCGACCGCGGCGCCACAAACTTGCGTTCAAATGCAACGCCGGGCACTGTGCCGCCGTCCAAGTTGCAGCGACATGAACCGAATGCTCCCGACTTCCCGATCACTCCTCCTCGCAACCTTCACCGGCCTCGCTGCCGTGGCGAATTCGGCCGGCGCGGAACTCACCGCGACGCTCGCCGCCAAGGAACCGCCCGCTGCGCTCGGCGCGTCGGTTCGCGCCCTGCTCGCGCCGCAGGCCGTGCGCGTGCTTGCGGGCGACTCCGCGGTGTTTGAGTTCTGGTTTTGCAGCGAGGTGCCCGTGGGCGCGAAGCCCGCGTCGCCCGCGCAGGCGCTCGCGAGCTTCAAGCCCGTCGGGCTCATCGGCGTCGTGTCCGTCACGGGCAAGCAGCACCGCACCTACCGCGACACCGAGCTGCCCGAGGGCGTTTACACGATGCGCTTCGCGTTGCAGCCCGAGGACGGCGATCATCTCGGGACGGCGGACTTTCCCTTCTTCGTCGTGCTCATCCCGGCGAAGGTGGACACGAAGCCCGACGCGTTCACCGCTTATCCCGCGATGGTCAAGGCCAGCGGGCGGGACACGCCGGGCGGACACCCGCTCATCCTGAGCCTCCGCCCCGCGGCCGAGGGCGAGAGTCCAAAGCTCCTCGAACCCACCGCGGGACACAAAAGCGTGCGCGTGAAGGCGACAGTGAAGCCCGCGGACTCCGCGCCGATGCCCGCGCTTTTTGAAATCGTCATCAAAGGCAAGGGGAAGACCTAGCCGGCGTGACAGGCGCGCGGAACACCCGCGGACACTCAGAGCTTGTCGTCCTTGACGGGGATTTCGCGCAACTCCACCGGTTCCCGGCAGCAGACGCACTCGCCCGGCGTGATCGAGCGGATGGTGCAGATGTCGCACCAGTAGAAGAGCGAGTGCGCCACGCCGGCTTTCATGGACTGGAAGACGATGGCCTCCAGCGCGCCCGTGGCCGGATGGATTTGCCCCTTGAGGATGAGTGCCTTCTCCCGCAGCCGGGCATCCACGAAGAGCGCCTCGGAGTTCTTCGTTCGCGCCAGCTTCACAAG
Source organism: Verrucomicrobiota bacterium (assembly GCA_016871675.1). Taxonomy (NCBI): domain Bacteria; kingdom Pseudomonadati; phylum Verrucomicrobiota; species Verrucomicrobiota bacterium. Next base: position 5,818 of record VHCN01000104.1, on the reverse strand, counting down.
TTTTCCTTCGGTCGTCTTGAAAACCCACTCGTGCTCGTGGTTGTGCGGCGAAGGCGACTGGTGGTCACGCGCCCGCTCTTCCAGGAGGCAGACGATACGGCCGCGGAACTCGGCGTGTTTCGTCGCTGGTTCCGCGGCGCGAGCATCGCCGCGAACAAACGGCCGTGGTGCGGCTGCAGCCAGCACCGCGGCGCACACCCACAGGCGCGCGGTCACACTGGCCATGACAAGCCGCTTCATCGTGCGCGAACCTTCCCGCCGAATCCGCGCCTGCTCAAGCGGAATCACCACCCGCGCCGAATTCCGCCAGCGCGCGCGCGTAGTCCGCGGGTGTGTCCAGGTCGAGGTCGAGCCCGGCATCGTCCGATTCCCACATCGCGACACGACCGGGCGGCGCGTTCCGAAACTCCCTCAGGTTCGTGGCCGTCGTGTGGGCGATGCGCGCGAAGTCCGCGGCCGGCAGCGCGACCGGATGACGGCCGCGGCCGCCGCGGGACGGCTGGCAGAACCGTGCCGGGTGAGCCGCGGCAAATTCGAGCAAGCCACGAAGGGTCGCCTCGCGCACATGCGGCTGATCGCCAAGCGAGATGCAGAAATGAGTGAGCGCCCCGTCCCAGCCGTCCCACCGCGCCGCGCATTGGATGGAGCTGAACATTCCGCGTTCGGGCTCCGGATTCAGAATGACTTGCGCGGCCGGAAACTGGAGCCGGCCGAGTTCGGCCGCGAGCGCGTCGCCGCCCGCCGCGCGCACGACGGCAATCTGGCGCGCGCCGAGCCGCGTCCACCGGTCGAGCAGCGCGCCGAGTATCGTGGTGCCCGCCCACGGCAGCAACAGCTTCGGCCGGCCCATCCGCGAGGACGCGCCGGCGGCGAGGATGAGCACTCCGAGATTCATCAAGGCAAGCAAGCGCACCCGGCAAATGCCGGGTGCTAGTGAGGGGCACCATGAGCCGGGGCCTCCGGCGCACCCGCGGCATCCCGCACGAATTCCGCGCGGCGGCGGATGAGCTCGGCGACGACGCTCACGCCGATTTCCGGCACGCTCACCGCGCCGAGGGCCACGCCGACGGGACATTGCACGCGCGCGAGTTCGGCTTCCGTGGCGAGGTGCTCGTCGCGGAACTGCTGGAAGATCAACCGCGCCTTGCGCCGGCTCCCGATCATGCCGAGAAACACGAACGGCTCGTGGATCCACCGCCGCAACACGAGCGCGTCGCGGTTGTGGCCGCGCGTGACGACGAGGCCGAAGGCCGGCCGCGCCGGAAGCGGCGATTGCAACAGGTCCTCCCAGTAGCCGATGCGAAAGACCGTGCCCTCGGGAAAAAACTGCGGCGTGGCAAACGTGGGCCGGTCGTCGAACACGGTCACTTCGAAATCGAGCGGCGCGGCGAATGTCGCCACGGCTTGTGCGACGTGGCCGCTGCCGGCAATCCACAGCGCACACGGCGGGCGCACCACTTCGTGGAAAAGCCACGGGCCATCCGCGGCGTCACCGGTGGCGATGGAAAAATCCTCACGCACGCCCCACGCGACCGGTTCGCCCGCGCCTGCAATCCGCCGCCACAACGCTTCGGCCTCGGTCGCGCGCGGGAGGATGAGCCCGGTGACCTTGCCGCCGCAGATGAGCCCGTCGTCCCAGCCGAAGTCGTGGTCGAGCACGAGTTCGAAACTCGCGGCCTTGCCGGACGCGAGCGCGCGGCGTGCGCGGTCCTGCACCTCGGCTTCGAGGCAGCCGCCGCCGAGCGTGCCGACGATGCGGCCGTCGGCGAAGAAGAGCGCCTTCGCGCCCTGCTTCTGCGGGCTCGAGCCCTTGACGCCGGAGATGATGCCGAGCGCGAACGGCTGGCCGGCCGACAGCGCGGAGGGGAGCTGGTTGTAAAAGCGGGGCATGGACTCGGCCCTCACGCCGCCGCGAGTTCTCGCCACAGGTGCGCCGCGGTGGCCATGCCTTTCGCGAAGCAATCGAGGTCGAACTTCTCGTTCGGCGAATGCGGGTTGTCGTCCTTGAGCGCCATACCGAGCAGCAGGGTGTCCACGCCGAGGATTTTCCGGAAGTCATTCACGATGGGGATGGAGCCGCCCTCGCGCGCAAGCACGGGCTCGTATCCCCAGCCGGCCTTCAGGGCGCGGAGCGCGGCCTGCGCCTGCGCGCCGGTCGGCGACACGATGTAAGGCTCGCCCGCGTGGCCGACTTCGACCGTGAGCCGAACGCTGGGCGGACAGAGTTTTTTCAGGTGCGCGACGATGAGCTTCGCGGCGCGCGCGGGGTCTTGATCGGGCACGAGGCGGAAGGTGAGTTTCGCGCGGGCCCAAGCGGGCACGATGGTCTTGCTGCCCGCGCCCTGGTAGCCGCTGGTGAGCCCGTTGATTTCGCAAGTCGGCCGCGACGTGCGGCGCTCGACGGAGGAGAAGCCCTGCTCGCCGGACAGCGCGGGCGCGCCCAGGAATTTCTGGTAACTTGCGTCGCTGTGCGGCACGGACGCGAGTTGCTTCCGCTCGTAGGCGGTGAGCGGCTTCACGTCGTCGTAGTAGCCGGGGACGGTGATGCGGCCGTTCGCGTCGCGAAGTCTGGCGATCAACTGGCACAGGGCCATCGCCGGGTTCTCGACCGAGCCGCCAAAGATGCCGCTGTGCAAGTCGCGGTCGGGCCCGTCGAGCCGCAGTTCCATCGCGAGTATGCCGCGCAACGCATAGGTGAGCGCCGGGTGCCGCGGGCTGGGAATGCCGTTGTCGGAAATCACGACGCCGTCGCACTTGAGGCGTTCGCGATGCTTGCGGAGGAACGGCGCGAGGTTTTCACAGCCGACTTCCTCCTCGCCCTCGATGACGAACGTGAGGTCCACGGGCAGCTCGGTGCTGGTCTTCAGGAACGCCTCGGCGGCCTTGAGGTGCGCGAAGTTCTGCCCCTTGTTGTCGCTCGCGCCGCGCGCGAACATGTTGCGTCCCTCGATGCGCGGCTCGAACGGCGGGGACTTCCACAACTCGAACGGCTCCGGTGGCTGCACGTCGTAGTGGCCGTAGACGACGAAGTGTTTCTTGCGCGAGCCCTTCTTGCGCGGCGTGCGCGCGAGCAGGATGGGGTTGCCGGGCGTGGCGTGGAGGGTCGCGTCAAGTCCGAGCATGCGGCAATGCTCGGTCAGCCACTCCGCGCAGCGCTGGAGGTCGTCGCGGTGCTGCGGTTGCGCGGAGACGCTCGGGAAGCGGACGTAGGCGGAAAGTTCCGCGATGAACCGCCGCTCGTTCGCGCGAAGGTAGCTGAGGACGGCTTGCATGCGCGTGGTTGTAACAGGGGTGGGAGTCGGGAGGAAGCGCGCAGTGGTCCGGTGGTGCGAAATGCGCAATGGAGACCTCTGCAAAACCCATCTTGCGCCGGTGTAGTGTCCGGCCTGTGGCCGGACGTTCCGAGGACTCTGGCAGGTTCCGTCGAGGCGCAGCCTCGACGCTACACGTGTTGCAGAGGTCTCCAATGCATGATGCGAAACCGGGGTGGTGGAGCGATTGCGGGAACGGACCGGTCCAATGTCGGGAGCCGCGCCGGGGCCGGTTTCGCAAGGTTTGGCTTGACGCTCGCGGCGGGCATCGGCTTGCATAGTCCCCACAATGAAATTGAGACACTCTCTTCCGCCTGCCGCGCTCGTAGCCGTCCTCGCCGCGGTGCTCCTGCACACTGGTTGCATCGCGACGGTAGACGGACACACGAAAGCGGCCGTGCCCTTCCGCAAGGACAAGCTGGTGAGCCTTTACGAGTTCCCGTTGCAACGTGTCTTAGATGCCGCGCGACAGGCGCTCAAGGACAACGGTGTGATCCACTCAGAGAATGTCGTCAACCACTCCTTTTTCGCGAAGTGCAACGAGCGGGCCGTGTGGGTCAGCGTCACGGATGTCAAGCCGACGCAGGTGCAGGTCATCACCCAAGTCCGCACCCGCTGGGGCGGCACCGATATCGACCTCGCGGCAGAGATTGACAAGCAGATCGCACTGAACCTTCAAACCGGGCTCATCCCGAAGCCGTCGTCGGTTCCAAATCCGTAGCTCGCCGGTTCGCCAATCCCCGTGTGGCTCACGGCTTCCGCACGCCCGGATTGTGGATTTCCCGCAGACCGCGCAGTTCTCCGCCGCTTCGATCTTCAGACCTGCGGGGTCGCGGCTGGTAGCTTCCGCCTTCGTGTCCTTCATGCCATCGTGATTCGCATCGATCGAGGATTGAACCTTGAACTCGGAACTCCAAACCCGGAGCCTTGACCGATGAAGTTTGCCATCTGCAACGAGACGTTTCAGAACTGGAAACTCGCCGACGTTCTCACGTGGTGCGCGAAGGCCGGCTACGACGGCGTCGAGGTGGCGCCATTTACGCTCTGCAAGCACGTCACCGACGTCACCGCCGGTGAGCGCGAGCGCATTCGCGAGTCCGCGGCGCGCGCGGGCATCGCCATCAGCGGCATTCACTGGGTGCTCGCGCAGACCGAGGGGATGTATCTCACGTCGCCCGATGCCGCGACGCGCGAGCGCACGGCGCAATACTTCTGCGAGCTTGTGGACTTCTGCGCGGACATCGGCGGCAAGTTCATCGTCGTCGGCTCGCCGAAACAGCGAAACCTCCTGCCCGGCGTGACGTGCGAGCAGGCATGGGCTTGGGCCACGGATGTTTTCCGTCTCTCCGTGAAACGCGCAGAGGAGCGCGGCGTCGTGATCTGCTTCGAACCGCTCGCGCCGACCGAGACGAACTTCGTGAACACGGCGGAGGAAGGCATCCGTTTCGCGCGGCAATTCGCCAGCCCGGCGATGAGCGTGATCCTTGACGTGAAGGCGATGTGCTCGATGGGCAAGCCCGTGCCGCAGATCATCCGCGAGTCGCGCGGCGGGTTTGCATACTTCCACGCGAACGACGCGAACTTGAAGGGTCCCGGTTTCGGAGATGTGGATTTCCGCCCGATCGCCGCGGCGCTTCGGGACGCCGGCTACGCAGGCTGGGTTTCGGTGGAAGTGTTCAACTACGACGAAGGACCCGGGGTGATCGCCACGAAGAGTCTGGAGTATCTTCAGCGGTCCTTCGCCTGAACCGTGGTGTCCGAAACGCCTCGGGCCGCAGCCGGAAAAGGAGACGCACGGCAGGGCTGGCCGCAAGGAACCTGGCTCCAGAGGTAGGACTCGAACCTACAACCCCACGGTTAATCCCGACCTGTCGGGACTCTCCCATTGAGCAGGTGGTCGCGAATCCACCGGGAGGATTTCATCGCCTTGATGTGACGCTCTCGTGCCATCGCGTCGCCGCGATTCGAGTGAGCCTCGGACCAAACCAGCCTCCACGGTCCATGCTTGCGGGCGAACTTGCCGCCGATCCGATCCGTTCGGTTGTGGTTGGCCAAGCGGGTGTCGAGATTCTCGGTCTGGCCGACGTAGAGTTTTCCCGTGGCGTTTTCGAGAACGTAGACGAAGTGCATTGCCCGTCGGCCTGGCTCCAGAGGTAGGACTCGAACCTACAACCCCACGGTTAATCCCGACCTGTCGGGACTCTCCCATTGAGCAGGTGGTCGCGAATCCACCGGGAGGATTTCATCGCCTTGATGTGACGCTCTCGTGCCATCGCGTCGCCGCGATTCGAGTGAGCCTCGGACCAAACCAGCCTCCACGGTCCATGCTTGCGGGCGAACTTGCCGCCGATCCGATCCGTTCGGTTGTGGTTGGCCAAGCGGGTGTCGAGATTCTCGGTCTGGCCGACGTAGAGTTTTCCCGTGGCGTTTTCGAGAACGTAGACGAAGTGCATTGCCCGTCGGCCTGGCTCCAGAGGTAGGACTCGAACCTACAACCCCACGGTTAA
>VHCN01000103.1 GCA_016871675.1 Verrucomicrobiota bacterium | reverse complement strand
GAAGGGCGACGGCCCGGACGGCGACCCGCTCAAGTGCAAGCTGGCCCGCCTGCACGGCTTGTGGGTGGACCGCGACGGCAGCGTGTTCATCGGCGACAGCGAGGCGCACCGCGTGCGTGTGGTGCGGGCGAAGTAGCTGCTCCCGCGGCTACACATCACAAATCTGCACCGCCTGGCTCAGCGACTTGAGCGCGTCGGGCCGTTTCGGGATGAACTCCTGCGCGACGTGACCCTTGTAGCCGGTCTCGGCGATGGCCTTCATGATCGCCGGGTAGTGGAGTTCCTGCGTGTCGTCAATCTCGTTGCGACCGGGCACGCCGCCGGTGTGGTAGTGCGCGATGTAGTCCTTGAACTGCCGGATTCGCGTGATGACGTCGCCCTCCATGATCTGCATGTGGTAGATGTCATAGAGGAGCTTGAAGCGCTCGGAGCCGATGCGCTTGCAGAGGGCGACGCCCCACTCCGTGTGGTCGCACTGGTAGTCCTTGTGATTCACCCGGCTGTTGAGCAGCTCCATCACGATCGTCACGTTCGCCTTCTCGGCCGCGGCCATGATGCGCTTGAGTCCGAGCGCGCAGTTCTCGAGGCCCTTCTCGTCGTCGAGCTTGTCGCGGTTGCCGGAGAAGCAGATGAGGTTCGTGAAGCCCGCGCCCGCGACTTCCTTGATGCGCTGCTCGTAGGCGACGACGAGCCGGTCGTGGTGCTCGACGCGATTCCACGCCCTGCTGATGCCGCCGAGGCCGTCCACGACCGGGTTGCTCACCATCGCGCACACAAGCCCGTGTTTCTTGAGCGTCGCGAAGTCCGGCGGGTTCAGCAGCTCGACGGATTGCAGGCCCATGTCCTTGCCCGCCCTGCACAAGTCCTCGAGGCTCACCCGTGGGTAGCACCACTTGCAGACGGAGTGGTTGATGCGGCCCTTGAGCGCGGCGTCCGCAGCGCCAAGGCGCATCGCGAGCGCGCTCACGGCGGCGGCGGCGGCGGCTGTTCCGGCGAGGCGCGAGACGGCGGCGCGGCGGTTGATCGATGAAGTCATGAGTCCGTGGAGTTGAAGTGACTTGGGGGCGGTGAGATGGCTGGCTCGAATACACCCCACCGGCGGCGACCCGTCAAAGAGAAACTCCTCGGCCCCGCGCCGCGCCGGCTCAGTGGCAGCCGCAACTCGACGAGCAGCACGAGTCGAAGTCCTCCTTCGTCGGCACGCGGCCGAGTTCGATCGTCTTCTGCACGTAGCCGAGAAGCTCGTCCTGCAATTTGCCGATCTCCTGCTGCGCGTCGAGGAACTCCATCGCGACCGTGCTCTTCATCACGCCTTCGCGCAGCGCCTCGAACTGCCCCGCCTCCTCGGGCGTGATGGACAGCCCGGCGTTCTGCTTTTGCTGCAGCATGGCGCTGCGCTCGCTGAGCATCTGGTATTGGAACTTCGCGGACTCGTCGTTCATGAAGGCGCCCACTTTGCGTCGAAGATCGGAAAAGTCGGGCCGCGCGAGCAACGCCTCGCACAGTTCGGCGATTTTCTGCTGCACGGCGTCGGTCGGCGCGGGGGCAGGGGGGGCGGTGTCCGCCGGGGCCAATGGAGTTTCCATGTTCGTGTGGTGCGCCAAGACCCGCCGCAGTCGCGCGGCCGGTTCGGCGTGCGGGCGACGGTAGCACCCGCCCCGCGACAAGCAAGCGCCGCGAACTGCCGTCGGAATGCTCGTGCGCCTATCGCGGCTTGGTCACGACGATGCGGTCCACCTCGGCGCCCGTGTCGTCGATCTGCCGCAGCAGGAACTTCTGCCGGTCGACCTCGACAAGCGAAAACGAGTGGCGGTCGGCGATGAACTTCGCCGTGAACGGCACCCAGTTTCCCGGCGCGTTCACCTTCCACGCCTCCGGGTCGTCTGTGTAGTCCGGATCGTAAAGCCGTGCGCCGCCGCCGCCGGTCACGATGTAGAGAATGCCGTCGGGTTGCGTCACCGTGGTGCCGTCGAACTTCTCATCGAGCTTGAACGTGCCGTCCACGCGACCGCGCGTGGTGGGCCTGGCCGTGGCGGGTGCGAATCGCAGCGGCTTCGATCGCTGGTAATTGTGGACGTGTCCCGCGAAGACGACGTCCACGCCGCACGCCTCAAACAACGGCGCGAGCACGCGCATCTTCTGTTCGTTGTAGTGCGCCCACGAGGAGTGGAAGCCCGGGTGATGGAAGAACACGAACTTCCACGGCTGCTTCGTTGAGCGCAGGTCGTTCTCGATCCACTTGAGCAGCGTGGCGTTCGTGTAGTTGGCGTAGCGGTTGGCGTCGAGCGCGAGGAAATGCGCCGGGCCGTTGTCGAACGAGTAGAAACCGAGCGCCGGCCACGCGGGGCCGGCGGCCTGGCGGAAAGCCGCGTTCTGCGCCGCGGTTCCGCCGACGGGCGTTGCCCACGGACCGGGCCCAGGGCCGTTGGTGGGCGCGTGGAAGTAGTAAAACGCGGCGAAGCCGTCCGGCACGCGGGCGATGTTCGAGGCGCCGATGTCGTGGTTGCCGAGCACGGCATGGAAGACGGTGGACTGCATGAGCGGCGCGCCGAGCTTGGGGTCGGGCGCCGCGGTGTTGTTGTAGGGGCCCCAGAAGTTCGTGAGGTATTCCGCCACGCGCCCGCGCGAGTAAACGATGTCGCCGACGATGAGCATCGACCCGGGGTTCACCCTCGACATCTCGTAAGCCAGCCGCCGCTGCCCGGGAGTGCCCGCGGCCGTGTCGCCCACGACGATGAAGCGCGCGGGATTCTCCGGCGACGAGCGGGTGCGGAACGATGCCTCGCGCAACACGTCGCCACCCTGCTTGACCCGGTAGTGGATGGTCGTGTCGAATGGCAGGTCCGCAAGCGTCGCGGAGTAGCGAAAGTGGTGCTGGTTGGTTTGCGTGTCGAGCGCCGTGCGGATGTGCGCCGCCGACTGGCCATAGCGAGTGGTCGGGCCAAACTCCACCGTGAACTGCCCGGGCTTCTGGTCCGTGAACCACGTGATCACCTTGCTGTCGCGCCCGTCGAGCGTGGAGCCGTGCCCGGGCTGCACGTAGGGTTTGATGAGGACGGTCTGCGCCGGCATCGGAACAGCCAGTGCAAGCAGGAGCCCAAGGGAAAGGAGGGGAAGTCTCATGGATTCAAGGCTCCTGCCCGGACGAAGCCGGTTCGGGCGTATTCAACCGCGCGATGGAATCGGGAGCGCGCGCCCCAACTACCTCGCCGGCCCCTTCAAGTGCCGGTGCAGGAAGTCGTAGGTGCCGACGCCGTTGATCGTGTGCGGCCCGTTGAAATACTCGATCTCCGTTCGCTGCGGGATGCCCAGATAGCCGTAGAGCCGGCGAATCTTCGCGTATTCGTAGGCGACGAATTCATCGTAGCCCACGCCGTCGTTGTGGCCGCGCTCGACCATGAACGGCCGCGGCGCGATCAACGCGCCCATCTCCGCGTAGTTGAACGTCCCGCCGAGGTTCCACTCGAAGATCTCGTATTCCCCGGTGAACATGTAGCTGAACGGCCAGTCCACCGTCGCGTTCTTCTTCACCCACTCGTTGAAGTCCGCCGAGCAAATCGAAAGCGCATAGCGGTCCAGCAGCGCGGGCACGCGCATCGCCGTCTTGCCGCCGTAACTCAGCCCGTAAAAGCCGATGCGCTGCGGGTCCACGAACGGCTGGCTGCCGAGCCAGTCGAGGATGCGCTCGTGCTGCGCGAGGATGACCGAGAAGAGCGACGCGCCGAGCGGGTTGGCCTTGCGCTGAAGCGTGCGGAAGGCGTCGCGCCCGCGATACGGGTTGTGCGGCGCGAACACCACGAAGCCGCGCTCCGCGAGCTTCGCGGAGAACGCCTTGTAGGACGCGAAGCCCGGATGCTTCGGGTCGTCCGTGATCGTGTCGTGCGGAACCCCTTCGAGCCCGTGCTGCGTCACGATGACCGGGCGCCGCTCGCCCGGCTTCAGATCCTTCGGCACCAGCAGCACGCCCCACGCGTAAACTCCGGGCCACACTCCGAGCGTCACCTCGTGGCCCGTCCACGTCGGGCTGTCGTAAGCAGGACGCGAGCGCGCGTTCACCGGCACGTTCGCCACGGGCAGGCGGCCGATCGCGTCGTCCCACATCCGGCGCTGATATTCCTTCATCGCGGCCGCCCACGCGTCCGGCGTGGTTGGCTTGACCTTGCTCCACAGATACGCGGTGCGGGTCTTCTCGCAGAGCGCGAGCAGCCGCTGCGTGTGGGCTTCGAGCTGCCTGACCGTGCGTTCCTGGCGCTCGTCCGGGCTGAAATTCGGGCGAAGATCCGTCGGCAAAGTCGCCGCGATTTTCGCCGCGGCGCGGTTCACGCCAAGATCGCTCAGGAACTGGCCGATCGTCGTCTCGTGCATTGGCTGAATCGGAGTGTAGGAGCGACCCGGCATGAGTCGCACGACCGCATTGGTCACCTTCCGCGCGCGCGACACTTCCGCCTCCACGGAGGCGAATTCCGGCGTTGCAACCTTCCCCGGCGCCGCGCCCGCGTTGCGCCCCGCCTTCGGCGCGGGCGGACCGTCAATCTTGGGCGGCGCGCTGTATTCAACCACGAGTGGACGCGGCGCGATGAGGCTCGCGATCTCCGCATCGCCAAATTCGCGCAACAGACGCCACACGTTTCGATAAATGGGCTCCTGCCACAGCCCCTGGCGCGATTCGAAGTAGCCGCTCACGTGCGCCGCATCAATGCGCGTGTCGAGCGCGGCCGAGTAGAACGCGATCAAGCCACCCTCTCCGTAGCCTGCGACGCCGACCTTGGACTTTTGACCCCGGACTTTGGACTCCTCCCCGGCGAACCAATCCACTGCCGCCATCACTTTCTGCACCTCGTAGCCGATGACGTGCCGGCCAAGCTCGAATGCCTGCCGGTAAATCCACTCGCGATGCGGCTGGTTCGTGAAGCGGTTCAGCGCCGCGCTGCCCGCGTGCGTGTCCTTGCGGTCCACGAGCGTCATCACGAGCACCTGGCAGCCGTTTTCGGCGAGCCGGCGGGCGAATTGCGACTCGGCCGGCACGCCCGGCGCGAGCCCGGTGACCTGTTCCGGCGTCTGGTCGGCGTCCGGCAGCGCCACGATGCGCGCGATCCGCGGGCCCTTGGGCTCAAGCAGCAGGCCCTCGGCGAACACGCCCTCGAACACCGGCCACCGCACGGCGAATGCGGTGAACGTGTCCGTCTCGGCGACCTTCGCCGGGCTCGCGGTGCTGCTGACGTATTCGAGCGCGGTGATGGGCAGCCGCTTGTCCACGGCGCCGATGTATTCGCGAAATCGCTCGCGATTCGGTGCGACGGATTTTTCGTAGGCCTCGCGCGAGGAAGCGTCTCGCTTCCAGAAGTTCGTGCGCGCGGCGACGGCCTTCTCCGTCTCGCTCAGCAGGAAGGCGTCGATGCCCGCGACCATCTGCGCCGAGAGGTCGCCCTGCAACGTGAGCGGCTGTGTGCCGGGCAGCGGGGCGGCTTGCTGGGAAAGCGCGGGCGAAGCTCCGCTGAGACACAGCACGCCCGTGAGCAGCAAGCCGCACGTGTTGCGACAAAAAATGTGAAGCAGGTCATTCATTGATGGCGCGAGCGTAGGGAACTCCCGGCAGCAGCACAAGGCGGCTCACCGTGGCACGACATTCCAATGTCGAGCTACGGCCGCCCCGCCGGAACCTCGTGGCGAGCCAGCGCCTGCCGGAGCGACGCGTAAAGTTGCCCGGTCCATGCCGGGCGCGGGCACACCGTAACAGGAAGGTCGCGGGCGAAAGAAAGCGGACGCGCACAGGGCAACGCCACGCGCGATCCACACAGCCCACGCGCGTTCCGATCTCATGACACTGCGCGCCCGGCAGTTCGGGCGCAGGACCGCCTGCGGGATGTCGGCCTCGCTCGTGTGACCGGACTGGCTCGCTACCGATCGAGCCTATTTCCCGAAACGCTCCGCCACGAAGTCCCAGTCGATGACGTTGAAGAACGCCGCGACGTAGTCGGCGCGCTTGTTCTGATACTTGAGGTAGTAGGCATGCTCCCACACGTCCACCCCGAGCAGCGGCATGCGGCCGGCCGTGAGCGGCGAGTCCTGATTCGCCGTCGCCTCGATGCGCAATTCTTTCTTGTCGTCCACTGAGAGCCATGCCCAGCCGCTGCCGAACTGCCCCATCGCCGACGCGGTGAACGCCTCTCTGAACTTGTCGAATCCGCCGAACTTCTTCTCCATCGCCGACGCGAGCGCTCCCTTGGGCTGGCCGCCGCCGCCCTTCTTCATCATCCGCCAGAAGAGCGTGTGATTGAGGTGGCCGCCGCCGTGGTTGCGGAGCGCGGTGCGGATGTTCTCCGGCGCGGTGGCAAGCCCCCGCACAATGTCCTCGACGGATTTCTTCGCGAGGTCGGTGCCGGCGACGGCGCGGTTTAACCCGGCGACGTAAGCGGCGTGATGCCGGCCGTGGTGGATGCCCATCGTGGCCGCGTCAATGTGCGGCTCGAGCGCGTCATTCGCGTAAGGCAGCGGCGCGAGCGTGAATGGGCCGGTGGGCGCGGGCGCCTGCGCGAGCGCGTCGGTGAAAGTGGCGGCGGCGGCGAGCGCGGCCGTGGCGGCGGAGGCGGTCTTCAGTGCGGTGCGGCGGGTGATCATGAGGTTGAAGGGTTGGTTGTTCTGTTGCCTCGCGGAATCTATCAGGGGTCCGACGTGGCGGAAGGCAAAAGAGCGGACGCGATTCCTTGACGCGCGCGACGCGCGGGTGCTCAAAGGGGACATGAATTCCCGGACCGCCCTCGTGCTCGCCATCGCCCTGCTTGCGACAAACGCCACGGTGCTGCCGGCGGCAGAGGCGGCGTTGTCCGCGCCATCGAAGCGCGCCTTCGGCCCCATTCATCCGCGCGTCGCGCCCGATGGCTCGCGCATCGCCGTGTCGTATCAAGGCGCGATTTGCACGCTGCCCGCGGAGGGTGGCGTGCTCACGCGGCTGACGACCGCGCCGGGTTGGGATGTCGAGCCCGCGTGGTCGCCGGATACGCAGCGCATCGCGTTCGTGAACGCGGGCAACTTCACCGCAGGCGAACTTCAAATCATCGCGGCGGCTGACGGCAAGCCTGCGCGTCCGCCGCAGGGCGCCCGGCGGCGCGGAACACGTGGGCTCGCACTTCGCGACCGCGCGCAAGGTCTATCAAGCCATCGCGCGCGGTGATTACGTGTTCCCCACGCCGTGAAGTCTGCCGAAGTCGCCCGGAACTTCGCGGTCAGTTCGCGCGCGATTTCAGCCAGTGTTCGACTTCCGCCCGCGCCGGGATGCTCGCCTGCGCGCCGCGCCGGGTGACTGCGATGGCGGCTGCGGCGCAACCGAATCGCGCCGCCTCCCGCGGCGTCGCGCCCTCAACCAGTTTCACGACGAAGGCTCCGATGAACGTGTCGCCCGCTCCCACGGTGTCCACGGCCGTGACCTTGAAACCTGCGATGTGACCGGCGAACGAAGGCGTGTCGAGCCACGCGCCGCCCG
>VHCN01000102.1 GCA_016871675.1 Verrucomicrobiota bacterium | reverse complement strand
CGGGCGGCCGGCTCAAGGGCGGGCGCGCGCTCGACTACAAGGACAAGCCCGACCGCCAGCTCTGCCGCCTTTTCCTGTCCATGATGGACAAAATGGACGTGCGCCCGAAGACCTTCGGCGACGCAAAGTCACCCTTGGAAGAAGTGTAGAGATGGTTGAGCCAGGTGGGCTTTCACGTCACGGCAGACCCGGAAGGCAGACCGCCGGATCGAGCCCCTCCGAGTCGCTTCGCTCTGCTCGGTCCGTCAGGACAATTGCAGCGCGATTCCACCCACCGGCGTCGGTGTTCACTTGGACACGGCTTCTGCAAGGTGCCAACCAATCCGGAATAGTCTGCAAAAAATCCGGCTGCGGTCGGTCATCGGTTCCAATTCCATCCTTTGCTTCGCGATGCTCGTTCGCGCACTCTCGCAATCTGACATGGCGACCACATCGCGCAAAAGCACACGAGGTTCGCCCGCCGGCCCGGCGGGCTTCCTGCCGGTGTCGCGCGCCGAGATGGACGCGAAGGGGTGGAGCGAGCTCGACATCCTCATCATCACCGGCGACGCCTATGTGGATCATCCGTCTTTCGGCGCGGCGATGATCGGGCGCGTGCTCGAGGCGGAGGGCTATCGCGTCGGCATCGTCGCGCAGCCGGACTGGACGAAGGTCGAATCCATCCAAGTCATGGGCGCGCCGCGGCTCTTCGTCGGCGTCACCGCGGGCAACCTCGACTCGATGGTGTCCAACTACACCGCCGCGCGGCACAAGCGGAAGGAGGACGTCTACAGCGAGAACGGCACGCCCGGCAACCGCCCGAATCACGCCGCCGTCGTTTATTCGCAGATGGCGCGGCGCGCGTTCCCCGGCGTGCCGGTCGTGCTCGGCGGCATGGAGGCGAGCATGCGCCGCGTCGCGCACTACGATTATTGGGAGGACAAGTTGCGCCCGTCCATCATGGCCGACACCAAGGCCGACCTCCTCGTCTTCGGCATGGGCGAAGTGGCCGCGCGCGAGATCGCGTCGCGGTTGAAGGCCGGCAACAACGACCTCGGCGGCATCCGCGGCACGACGATGTTCCTGGGCGCGAAGGCCACGGCGGCGGCGGACTTCAAGGACTGCATCATTCTGCCGTCATGGGAGGACTTGCAGGCGGACAAGAAGCACTTGATGCGGCTGACGAAAGTGGTCGAGGCGCAGCAGACGCCGTATTGCGGCAAGCGCCTCGTGCAGATGCATGGCAACCGCGCGGTGCTGCAGGAGCCGCCCGCGTTTCCAGTGGACGGCCCCGATCTCGACGCCCTCTACGAGCTGCCTTTCATGCGGCTCGCGCACCCGAGCTACACGGGCAAGGTGCCCGGATTTGCGACCATCAAGGATTCGGTGATCGTGTCACGCGGCTGCGCGGGCGGCTGCACTTTTTGCGGGCTGGGATTTCATCAAGGCAAGTTCCTCTCGAGCCGGAGCGTGGACTCGGTGATGAAGGAGATTCGCACGATGACCAAGTCGGATTCCTTTCGCGGCACCATCGCCGACCTCGGCGGGCCGACGGCGAATCTTTACGCCGCGCAGAACGGCCACGTGGATGCGTGCAAATCGTGCCACCGCCCGAGCTGCCTATGGCCGACGATCTGTCCGCACTTTGGCATCAACGAACAGCCGCAGCTCGACCTCCTGCGCGGCGCGCGCTCGCAGCCCGGCGTGAAGCATGTCTTCGTGCAATCCGGCATCCGCATGGACGTCGCGCTTCGCACGCCCGAATACACGCGCGAGTTGGTGCAAAATCACGTCAGCGGCCACATGAAAGTCGCGCCCGAACACACGCATCCGGAGGTGCTGCGCCGCATGCGGAAGCCCGCCGGCGACTTCCCGGCGTTCATGGAAAAGTTTTTCGAGCTCAGCGAGGAAGTCGGCAAGGAGCAGTATCTCGTGCCGTATTTCATCTCCAGCTTCCCCGGCTGCACCGACGAGGAAATGGGCGCGGTGGAGAAGTTCCTGAAAGGGGAAAAGTGGAACCTGCAACAGGTGCAGGACTTCATCCCGCTGCCAATGACCGGCTCGGCGGCGATGTATTACACGGGGCTCGACATCAACAGCGAGAAGCCCATCCCCGTCATCCGCAACGCGGGCGACCGCGAGCGGCAGAAGCGCATGCTGCGCCCGAACCCGGTGCATGCGGGGCGTCCAGTCGGCAGCCGGCGCAGCGGGCCGACGCGCGACGATGAGCCCGGGCCTCAACTCGACACGGTGGATTGAACCACGGTCAGCGCCCGACCCAGTTGAAGAAGCCGAGTCGCTCGAGGTCCGCCCGAAGTGACGCTTGCTGGGCCGCGTCGAGGCTGGCATTCGGCAGGCGAGCGGGTCCGACATCCACGCCGAGCATTTTCATCGTCGCCTTGGCCGCGCCCAGGTAGCCGCGCGAGGCGAGCAGCGCGATCAGTTGCACCGACTGGAATTGCGCATCGCGCGCGGCCGGCATGTCCCCCCGCGCGAAGGCCGCGATGACCCGGTGGTAAACCGGCGCGGCGAAGTTGTAGCTGCTGCCCACCGCGCCCGTCGCGCCCAGCGCGAGCGCGGCCAGCAGATACTCATCGCAGCCCCACGGCACGCTGAACGCCCCGCCATCGAATCGCAGCGTCTGCTGAAACATCATCAGGTCGGCGTTGGTGAACTTGATGCCCGCGAGATTCGGGATTCGGTCGCGGGCCTGGGCGAGGAACTCCGGCATCGGCAGCGTGAAACCGGTGAGCGCCGGGATGTCGTAATAGAAGAACGGCAGTTCGGGACAGCCATCCGCAATCTCCGCGCAACAGTCCACGAGCGCCGCGACGGAGCGCGGCTTGAAGTAACTCGGCGCAAGCGCGGACACGGCGGCCGCGCCAAGCTCCTGCGCTTGCGACCCGAGCGCGCGGGCGTCGGCAAGGCAGTTCGCGCCGACGTGGACGATGACCTTCAAGGCGGAGCCGCGCGTGACTTCCATCCAGCGGACTGCGAGCGCGCGGCGTTCCTCGACGGTGAGCGAATGGCTTTCGCCCGTGCTGCCGCAGATGAATGCGAACTTCACGCCGCTTGCAGACAGATGCGCCGCCTGGGTCTCGACGATGGGCAGGTTCAACGAGCCGTCCGCGAGGAACGGAGTATGAGTCGCGGCGACGAGACCGTGGATTGGAAAGGGTTTCATTGAGCGCAATCGCGCGCGGATTCAGCCTCATTCCCCGGCCGGAATCAACATGGTTGTCGGGTGAGCAGGAGGTCGACGTGGCCGGGTTGAGCTTCAATACCCGCCGGTTCCGATCGAACTACCCGCCGGATCAGCACCTTGCCCGGACGTCCCGGCTGCTTCGCGCCGCCGGTATTCGCCGAGCATCGCGGCGGTCGCCGTGGCGCCGCAGCGAGTCGCGCCGAGGTCGCGGACTTTGATGAGCCCGTCAAGGTCACGCACGCCGCCCGCGGCTTTGACCTGCACTTTCGCCGAGACGCTTGCACGCATGAGCGCGAGGTCATGCTCGGTGGCGCCCCTGTAGTTGTAGTTGCCGTCGGGCTGTTTCACGAATCCGTAGCCTGTCGAGGTCTTCACCCAGTCCGCGCCCGCTTGCTCGGAGACGACGCACAGCATCTGTTTGAGGGCGTCACTGTCCATGCCGGCGCCGCCCCTGGCGAGGTAGTCGTTCTCGAAGATCACCTTCACCTTGGCACCGTGCCGGTGGGCCTCTTCGCACACGGCTGAGATGTCGTTGGCCACGTAATCCCAGTCGCCGGTGAGCGCCTTGCCGATGTTGATGACCATGTCGATTTCCGACGCGCCGTCCTGGCAGGCGAGCCACGTCTCGTATCGCTTCGCCTCCGTGGAGGAACTGCCGTGCGGAAACCCGATGACCGCGCCGACGAGCACGCCGGTGCCCTTGAGCAACTGCGCCGCGCGTTTCACGAAGTAGGGTTTGATGCAGACCGACGCGACCTGATACTTCGCCGCGAGCTTGCAGCCTTCCTCCAATTCGCTGTCGGTCATCGTCGGGTGCAGCAGCGAGTGGTCAATCATCTTGGCCAGTTCGTCGTAGCTGTGTTTCATGCGGCGGGGAGCATTGACGCAAAGACGCGAAGCCGCAAAGGCGAAAGAGATTCCGGCCGAACCGTCCTTTGCGGCACTGTGTCGTTGCGTCGGAAGCACACCGTCCGGCCATCATCCGAAATACGGCCGCAAGATGCTGCCCGCGACCACCACCGCGCGCTTCCTTCCTTCGAGCGACTTGCCGAAGGCCGGGTCTTCCACCTCGATGCACACGGGGCCGCGATAGCACGTCGCCGTCAGCGCGGCCATGAACTTCGCCCAGTCCATCTCGCCGTAGCCGGGGATGCGCGGCGTGTGCCACTCGTTCGGGTGCGCGAAGACGCCGACCTCGTTGAGGCGGTCGCGGTGCAGGTTCACGTCCTTCGCGTGGACGTGGAAGAGCCTGGACTGGAACTCACGCAACGGGCTGGCCGGGTCCATGTGCTGGAGCACGAAGTGCGACGGGTCGTAGTTCAGTCCGAAGTGCGCCGAAGGGATGTCGCTGAACGCGCGCCGCCAGATCGCGGGCGTGGTGAACAGGTTTTTCCCGCCCGGCCACTCGTCCTTGGTAAAGGACATCGGGCAGTTCTCGATGCCGATGCGGATGCCGTGGTCCGCGGCGAACGCGATCAGCGGGCGCCACGTCTTGAGGAAGCGCGGCCAGTTGTCGTCCACGCTCTTCGTCCAGTCCCGGCCGACGAAGGTGTTCACGGTCTTCAACCCAAGCACGGACGCGGCCTTGATGACTTTTCGCAAGTGGCCCACTGCGACCTTCGACACCGAGGGGTTCGGGTCGAGTGGATTCGGATAGTAGCCGAGCGCGGAGAGCGAGACACCGTGCCTCGAGCAAAGCGTGTGAACCGCGCCGGCGTGGTCGCGGTCAAAGCCGTCCACGTCAATGTGCGTGACGCCGGCGAACTTGCGCTCGGCCTTGCCGACGGGCCAGCACATCGCCTCGACGCACGCAAAGCGCTCCGCCGCGGCGAAGGCGAGCACTTGATGGAGGTTGAGTTCGGGAAGGATGGCGGAGACAAAGCCGAGTTTCATAATGTTGGACCGCTCATCGGCGCTCATCGGCGCCGGTGTATGACCGGGATTGGTGCCGCTTGGCGAGGGTGCGTGTCAAACGTTGACCCACTGCCTTGCCCGGCTGCTCTTCAGCACCGCTTCGCAGAGCTTCACCTCGTGATGGCCGTCTCCGGCGGTGGCGAACAACGCGGGCGACTTGCGTCCGCTGGCGATGTGCTGATAGACCGCGCGGCAGTGCATCTTGTGGCTGTCGGGAAAGCCCTCCGGATGGCCGCCGGGATAGTCGGTGAATCCGGCGACGTCCTCGCTGAAGCCGGCGGTGCCGCGCTGGAGAGTCTGGTTCGGCTCGTCGCGGCGGCCGACGAGGATTTCATCCGGTTGCTGCAGATCCCAGCGCACGCTGCCCTTGGTGCCGTAGATGCCGAGCGCGAGGCTGCATTTCCAGCCCGCGGCGACTTGCGAGATGGAGGCGTTGGCGTGGACGCCGCTCGCAAAACCATGCTGCGCCTTGCCGAAGCGCAGCAGCACGGAGCCGAAATCCTCGGTGTCGCACTTGTAGGGCAGCATCGTCCTGGGGTCCACCTTCGCAAAGGTCTGCCGTTCGCCGCGCGGGCGGTGGCGGGTCTTGTGGAAGGTCTCCAAATGCGCGAACACGGACTCCGCGCGCGCGCCGAGGATGAAACTCACGGCGTCAATCCAGTGCGTGCCGATGTCGCCGACGGCGCGGAGCTTGCCGCCCTCGCTGGCGAGCAGGCGCCAGTTGTAATCGGTCGCGTGCAGCAGCCAGTCCTGAAAGAAGTGGCCTTGCACGTGGATGATTCGCCCGAGGTCGCCGCGTTGGACCATCGCGCGCATCTGAAGCACGGCGGGGAAGAAGCGGCACATGTAGTTCACCGCGAACACGGGCGAGCCCTTCTTCCTCGCGGCGGCAACGACCTTTGCAGTTTCCTTCGCCGTCATCCCGAGCGGCTTCTCGCAGACGACGTGCTTGCCCGCTGCGAGCGCGGCGAGCGACTGCTCGACGTGGACTTTGTTCGGCGAGGTGATGTGCGCGACGTCCACGTTCGGCGACGCGAGCATCGCCCGGTAGTCGTAGTCGCCAAAGACCTCGGGGATGCCCCACCTCTCCGCGGTGGCGCGGGCGTTCTTCGTCGAGCCGCAGATGGCGGTGACTTGCACGCCGAGCCGTTTGAGCGCCTCGATGTGCACCGGGCCGATGAAGCCCGTGCCGATGACGCCGGCCCGCAAAGTGTGGAGCGGTTGCATGCGAAGGTCTCGACGCGCGGTCACCCGAGCTTCTTCGGCCGGATGAGCAGCACGAGCACGACGGAGACAAGCGCGGTGGCGGCGAAGACGCCGAAGATGAGGTTCAGCGGCACCTTGGCGTCGCGCAACGCGCCGAAACCCCAGTCCGCGAAGCCGCCGCAACTGATGCTCACCATGTTCATGCAGCCGTAACCCGTCGCACGCAGCTCGGGCCGGACGATTTGCGAGAGGATGGGCATGTTGTTGCAGTCGAAGAATCCCCATCCTGCGCCGAACACGATGAGGAACACGATGGCCCACTTGAGCGAGTCCGCGCCCACGTTGCTCACCACCACGCCCACGCCGAGCATCGCCGGGATGATGAGGCCCATGCCGATGGCGCTCACGTAGATGCGCCCGCGCTCGCTGCGGCGCATCCACCGGTCGGCGAGCCAGCCGCCGGCGATCGCGCTGAAGATGGCCGCGCCCTGCCACCACACCACCGCGCTCACGCCGGCGATGCCCTGCTTCAAGTTGAGTTCCTTCGCTAGAATCGCCGGCATCCAGTCGCGCACGACCCAGCCCGCCATCGCAGGCAGCGTGAAGTAGAGCACCAGCAGGATGAACGCGCCGTTCGTGGCGAGTTCCTTCGCCGAATCGCCGAGCGACCTGTGACGCGCGGCCGTCGGCGAATCGGAGTCCTTGACCCGCGGCGTGTCGCGCAGCAGCCACAAGAGCGGCAGCGCGTAAAGCACGCCGACGATGCCCGTGATGTCGAACGCCCAGCGCCAGCCCAGGCCCGGCGCGTCCGCCACGTAGCCCGCGAAACTGCCGGTGATCACGCCCGAGTAGATGCCGATCTGATGCAAGCCCACCGCGCGTGACCGGGTGCCGGCCGCGTGGTAGTCCGCGATCATCGCGAGCGCCGCGGGAATGTAAAACGCCTCGCTCACGCCCATCAGCGAGCGCGTCCACAGAAGGCCGTCGTAAGTCGTCACGCGGCCCGTGGCCCACGTGATCGCGGACCAGACGAAGAGGCTCGAACAGATCGTCCACCGTTTGCTGAAGCGGTCCGCAATCCAGCCACCGACGGGGCTGAAAATCGCATACACCCACTTGAACTGGCCGAGCATCATGCCCCAGTTCGCCTCGCTGCCGATGTCGGTGATGTCCTTCATCACCGACAACTTCATCGCGGCAATCATCTGCCGGTCGAGGTAGTTCAGCAGCGCGACGGGAAAGAGCAGCGCGACCACGAGCCATGCGGTGCGGAGAGCGGAGGGGGAATGCGGGGATGCTGTCACGATGCGAAGCGCATTCCAGCGCGTGGCTTCATGCGCCGCAGTCTGCCGCAATCACCGCGCGCTGCGAAGCATTTCCTTCCGACGACGCCCGGCTCACTTCGCGGCGGGCGGCGGTGGGACATCCAGCCATTTCCACGACGTCAGTTCATGACCTGCATTGCCGAGCTTTCGCCACACGACGGCTTCGGCTAGGCGAGGCTTTCCAGCGTCTAACACGCGGAGAGTC
>VHCN01000101.1 GCA_016871675.1 Verrucomicrobiota bacterium | reverse complement strand
AAACAATCCAAGCCAGAGCAGCCCGGCGACGCACACGATCAACAGACACCGCATCACGGGCGAAACGTCCATCGCCGAAACATCCGCATCCGGCTTCGACCACCAGATCGCGCGCACCACGCCGAAGTAGTAGTAGAGCGAGATCACCACTCCCACCACGGCCACACCGAGCAACGGATAGTAGAGCGGATACTTGATCCCCTCCTCGACCACCGCTTTGAAGAGTAGAAACTTGCCGAGAAAGCCTGCCAGCGGCGGCACCCCTGCGAGCGAAACGATCGCAAGCGTCATCGTCACGGCGAGCAGTGGCGAGCGGGTGTGCAATCCCGCAAGCGACGCGATGTCGTCACTGCCCGTCACCCGGCTCACCGCGCAAAGGACCGCAAAGGCGGCCGCCACGCCGAACAGCCAGCCCATGAGATAATAGAGAATGCCGTTGAATCCCGCCGTCGTCATCGCGGTGAAACCGAGCATCAAATAGCCCGCGCTCGCGATGCTCGAGTAGCCGAGCAGGCGCTTCAAGTTTCGCTGCGGGATCGCGCACAGACTCCCGTAGACAATGGTCAGTGCAGCAATGGCCATGAAGAGTTTCTCAAGCAACTCGCCCGCCTCCTCCGCGAGGGCGTAGCGCAGCAGCCGGATCAACAACACCACGCCCGCCGCCTTCGAGCCCGCGGCGAGGAAGGCCGACGTCGGCGTCGGCGCCCCCTGATACACATCCGGCGCCCAGAATTGGAACGGCACCGTCGCCAGCTTGAACGCGAGCCCCGCGACCACCAGCAGCACGCCGACACGGAACAACCCGCCGTGCCCGAGCGCGTGCGACGCCTCGAGCTTCCGGCTGATTTCCCCGAAGGACATCGAGCCCGTCGCCCCGTAGATGAGCGCGATGCCATACACGAGGAAGCCCGACGACAGCGCGCCGAGGATGAGATACTTCATGCCCGCCTCGAGCGACTGGGTGCGCTCACGCTGGAAACTCACGAGCACATAAAACGTCACCGTGATCAACTCGACCGACACGAACAACATCATCAAATCGTTCGCCGATGCTGCGAAGAGCATCCCCGTGAGTGCGAAGAGCACGAGCGCGCAGTATTCGGACCCGCCGGTCTTGAACCGGTCCGAAAACTCCGCGGCCATGACGAGCACCAGCGCTGCGGCCAGCAGGAAGAACCGCTTGAAGAAAAGCGCCAGCTCGTCGAACACATACGCGCCGCCAAACGCCGTCTCCGCCGCTGGCTTCACCGTGAACTGGTCGGTAAACGTGAGAGCGAACAGCAGCGCGACCACGCCCGCGGCGCCGTGACGGAGCCAGCGCTGGTCCTCCGGATCCGTCCACAGATCCAGCAGAAGCACCATCACGCCGAGCACGGCCACGGCGATCTCAAGGCTGATCAAAGGCGTGTTCATCCTCGTGTTGGGGCAAAGGCCCGAAGGCGCAAAGGCTGGACCCGTTCAGACCCGGTTGCCCGCCGACGCCGGCGCTTCGCGTCATGAAAGTGTGTGGAGGTGTTCACTCGTGGCAAGCGGCGGTTCATTGGGAACGTGGGGCTTCCCGCAATTCAGCCTGCTTGCCGGCCGCTTGCGCGGACCGTTTGAATTCCGGCCCGTTGGCCAGTTTCACGATGGGCTCGACCGCCGGCTGCACTTTGTCCACAAGCAACCGGGGCCAGATGCCGAGGGCGAGCAACACGGCCAGCAGGAGGACAAAGGGAACCTTGCGCCACGCCGACGCATCGGCCACCGCCGGCAGGTGGGATTCAAGCGGTCCGTGCAAGATGTTCCGCACCGCGCGAAGCATGTAGACCGCTCCGATCACGAGCGCGCCCCACGCAGCGAACACCGTCACGAGTCCGAACGGCCGCCACGCGCCGAACAGCACCATGATTTCGCCGGCGAAGTTGCCGAAACCGGGAAGCCCGCAGCCCGCAAGCGCCGCCATGACGAAGGCTGAGCCGATGAACGGCATCGGCCGCATCAGCCCGCCGAGCCTGTCCATGTCCACCGTGCCTGTCTGCTGGCGGAGGTAGCCCGCGAGTCCAAACGTCAACGCCGCGAGCAGTCCGTGCGCGACCATCACGACCACCGCGCCGGTGATGCCGATGAGGTTGAGGCTCGCGATGCCGAGGAACACAAAGCCCATGTGCGCCACGCTTGAGTTGCCGATGAGCAGGTTCAGGTCGCGTTGCCGGGCCGCCACGAGTCCGCAATACACGATGTTCCCGAGGCACAACCACGCAAGCAGGTGCAGCCACGCTTGCGAGCCCTCGGGCAGGAGCGGCAATGCCACGCGGATGAGCCCGTAGAGCCCGAATTTCTTCAGCACACCCGCGTGCAGCATCGCCGTCGCCGTCGGCGCCGCGCCGTAGCCGAGCGGCGCCCACGTGTGGAATGGCCAGAGCGACACGAGAATGCCGAAACCGAACAGCAGCAGCGGGAAGATGTAGCCCTGCGCGCCAGCCGGAAGCATGCGCGGATTGTCCTGCACATGACGGGTGAGCGCGACGATGTCGAACGTCTTCGCGCCCGATTCAAAATAAAGCGCGATGAGCCCGGCCAGCGCGATGAGCGCGCCGAGGCTCAGGTAAAGCGTCATCTTGAAGGTCGCGTAGTTGCGCTCCTCGCCGCGCCCCCACACGCCGATCATGATAAACGTCGGCACGAGCGCCAGTTCGTGGAAGAAGTAGAGGAAGAACAGGTCCAGCGAGGCGAACGCGCCGAGGATGCCGCCGCTCATCAGCAGCAACAGCACGTAGTAGTCCTTCTCGCGCGACTTGATCTCGTGCGATGCGCAGGCGGCCGCGAAGGCGACAATCGCTCCCATCACGATCAGCCCGAGGTTCAGACCGTCCACGCCCACGTGATAGCTGATGCCCAGCGAAGGTGCCCACGGATGCTGGACGTTGAACTTGAATCCATCCACGGCGGGGGCCGAGTCGAATTTCAGGAACAGCGCGAAGGCGAGCGCCATCGAGCCCAGTGTCGCCGCGAGCGCCACGAGCCGGATGAGAAACCGGTAGGGGCGCGGAATGAACAGCACCAGCGCCGCGGCCAGCAGCGGGACCAGGAAAATGGCGGAGAGCAGGTTCGTCATGGCTCAGTGGAGGACGCAGATCAACACGACAACAACTCCCGCCGCGAACAGGAACGCATACGTTTGCAGGCTGCCGGTCTGCACCAACCGAAGCGCCCGGCCGAGCAGTTCCGTCGTGCCGTGCGCGCCGCGGACCATCAGGCCGGCGACAATCCAGCGGTCGAACCAGTCCGCGAACGACGCCAGCGCGTCCTGCGTCTTGGCCACGATCTCCTCGTAAGCCTCGTCGAAGCCGAAACGATTCCGCATCGCCCGGGCGAGTGACCCAAGCTTCACGGGCAGCGGGTCGCGCTCGGCGCCGTGATAAAGCGACCACGCCACGGAGACGCCGATCATCACGGCAAACAGGCCAAACCATGCGGCGAGCGGCGAGTGATTGAACGGCGCAAACGGCGCCTCCCACCACGGCTCGATGTGCGCCGCGGCGTGGGCGTTGAAGTGATGCGCGAGGTAGCCTTCGAGCCCGAGGAAGCCCGCCACGACGCTGAGCGCGGCGAGGATTCGCAACGGCCACGTCATCACCCCGGGCGATTCATGCGCGTGGTCCGCCGCCCCGCCCTTCGCCCCGCCGAGGAACGCGACCACGAACAGCCGCGTCATGTAAAACGCCGTCAGCGCCGCGACGAACACTGCAACGGCGAAAAACCCCGGGTTCGTCGCCGCCGCAAGCGCAAGGATGGAGTCCTTGCTGTAGAAGCCCGAGAGCGGCGGAACTCCGCACAACGCGAGCGTGCCGAGCAGGAACGTGCCGAACGTCCACGGCATCCGCGGGCCGAGCCCGCCCATCTTCCAGATGTTCTGCTCGTGATGCAGCGCAACAATGACCGAGCCCGCGCCGAGAAAGAGCAGCGCCTTGAAAAACGCGTGCGTGACGAGGTGATACATCGCCGGCGCCGGGCCGGCCCACGCGGGGTCCACCTCGACGACTTGCAACGGTGTGAGCCCGACGGCCATGACCATGTAGCCGAGCTGCGACAGGGTGGAGTAGGCGAGGATGCGCTTGATGTCGTCCTGCTGCACCGCCATGAGCGCCGCGAGCAGCGCGGTGATGCCGCCAATCCACGCGATGACCGTGAGCGCGTCCGAGCCCGGCACGCTCAGCACGAAGATGACCCGGCAGAGCATGTAGATGCCCGCCGCGACCATCGTCGCCGCGTGGATGAGCGCGCTCACGGGCGTCGGGCCTTCCATCGCGTCGGGCAGCCACACGTGCAGCGGGAACTGCGCGGACTTGCCGATACAACCGCAGAAAATCAACACGCCCGCGAGCGTGGCCCATTCACCGAAGCCGTCCTTGGTTTCGATGAACTGCTGCAACGACTGGAACCGCAGCGCGTCGAAGTGGCCGCCCGCGCCCTTCACCGTGGCAAGCCCCCACAGAATAAGAATGCCGAGGATGAACCCGACGTCCCCGATGCGATTGCAGAGGAACGCCTTCTTCGCCGCGTCCGCAGCGGTGGGTTTCTCAAACCAAAACCCGATGAGCAGGTAGCTCGACACGCCCACGAGCTCCCAGAAGATAAAAAGCACCACGAAGTTGTTCGCGAGCACGATGCCGAGCATCGAAAACGTAAAGAGGCTGAGCGTGGCGAAGTATCGCGCGAACGAACGGTCGCCCGCCATGTAGCCGCGCGAGTAGATGTGGATGAGCATCGCCACGCCGGTGACCACGAGCGTCATGAGCGCGCTCAGCCGGTCCACGAGGAGTTGGACGCTGACCTTGAAGCCGCCGACATCGAGCCAATAAACCCTTCGCTCGGGCACATCGGTCGCGTGATCGCCGGTGAAGAAGAACAGGAAGACGCTGCCGGCAAAGCTCAACGTGACGGCGCCGGTCGAGAGCGTCACGCTCAGTTTGTCGCGCCGCAGTGTGAAGAGCGCGATCACCACCGCCGCCGCGAGCGGCAGCAGCAGGATGAGCCACGGCAGCGCGACGGGCATGCCGGAGGCGGTGGTGTCGGCGAGGAATGACATGCGTCAGAGTTTCAACGAGGCAAGGTCCTCGACGTGCGCCGATTGGCGCTTGCGGTAGAGCGCGACGATGAGCGCCAGGCCGACGGCGACCTCCGCCGCGGCGACGGTGATGACGAAAAACACCAGGAGCTGGCCATCGAGGTTGTTGTTGAACCGCGAGAACGCGACAAGCGCGAGGTTGGCGGCGTTGAGCATCAGCTCGAGCGACATGTAAATGACGAGCAGGTTGCGCCGCACGATGACGCCGAGCAGCCCGAGGCCAAACAGCGCCGCGCTCACGAAGAGATAATGTTCAAGCCCGACGTGGATCATTTCAGTTCCCTCTTGCTCAACAAAATCACGCCGACCATCGCGACAAGCAGCAGCAGCGACACGACCTCAAACGGCAGCAGGAACTGGCCCTTCGTGAACAGGTCGAGCCCGAGGTTGCGCGTCTCGCCCGAGAGCGCGGGCTGGAGTCCGGCTCCGGCGTCCGAGTCGTGGATGGTCTTGGCGAGAATCGCCAGCAGCCCGGCGACCGAGGCACAGCCGAGCACGAGCGCGAACACGTTGAAGCGCCGCCGCTCCTCCGCCTTGAGATCCAGGAGCATGATGACAAACAGGAACAGCACCATCACCGCGCCGGCATAGACGAGGATTTGCACCGCCGCGAGGAAGTAGGCGTGCAGCAGCACGAACAGCCCCGCGAGTGATACGATGGTGAGCACGAGGAACATCGCGCTCGTGACCGGGTTGCGGCTGAACGGATTGGCCACGACCAGGAAGGCGCACCCGAGCGTGAGCGCGGCGAACAGGTAGAAAAGTGTGTCCGGAAGCGTCATGTGGTGTTGCGATTCGTCAGGCCTTCACTGGAAAAGTCTCCTGCTCCTTCGCCTCGTCAGCTTTGTGCTTCCACTTCTGCACGCCGGCGTGCGTGCCGCCGAGGGCGAGGAGCTTTTCCTTGTTGTAAATCATCTCGCCGCGCGCGAGGCCGGTGAGCGAGTAATCCTGCTGCAGGAAGATGGCTTCCTCCGGGCAGACTTCCTGGCACAGGCCGCAGAAGATGCAGCGGAGCATGTTGATCTCGAACTCGCGCGGCATCTTCTCGGCGTTCGGCCGGTCGGCGGCCTGCCCCGCCGGTCCGGGCGGGACGATCTTGATGGCCTTGGGCGGGCAGATGAATTCGCAGAGCTGGCACGAGACGCATTTGGTCGCGCCGTCCTGGTCGCGCACGAGATACGGCGCGCCGCGGTAGCCTTCGGGCACGACCCACTTCTGCTCGGGATACTGCATCGTGACGGCCTTGCCCCGGAACAGCGTGTTCTTGAAGTGCCGCCACGTGACCTTGAACCCGCCGACGACGGCCGGCAGGTAAAACCGCTCCCACAAGGACAGGGTTGGGCGTTTGACGATCATGTCATGACTTCATCCACAGCCACACGGCCGTCGCGAGGATGTTCGCGAGCGCGAGCGGGATGAACTTGCGCCAGCCGAGGTCCATCAACTGGTCGTAACGGAACCGCGGCAGCATCCACCGCACCCAGATGAACACGAGCATCAGCGCAAGCATCTTCGCGAGGAAGATGCCGATGTGCGCGAGGCCCATGCCGAGTGACTCCGCCGGTTTGTCGAGGCCCCACCACGGCAGCGTCCAGCCGCCGAAGAACAGCGTCACCATCATCGCGGTGCCCGCGAACATCGCGGCGTATTCGCCCATGAAGAACATGCCGAAGCGCATCGAGCTGTATTCGGTGTGGTAGCCGCCGACGAGCTCGGTTTCCGCCTCCGGCAAATCGAACGGCAGGCGGTTCGTCTCCGCGAACGCGGCAACGAGGAAGATGAGGAACGACACCGGCGCGTAAAGGATGAGCCAGCCGTGCGCCGCCTGATACGCAATGATCTGGCCGAGGTTCAAATCGCCCGCGATGAGGCACACGGGGATGACGCTCATGCCCATGCTGATTTCATACGAGATCATCTGCGCGCTCGAACGGATGCCGCCGAGGAAAGGAAACTTGGAGTTGCTCGCGTAGCCCGCAAGCACGATGCCATACACGCCGAGCGACACGATGCCGAACGTGTAGAGGATGCCGACATTGAGGTCCGCGATGACCATCTTTTGATCGCCAAGAGTGGAGCCGAACGGGATGACCGCGATGACGAGCAGCGCGGGCACCATCGCCACGGCGGGCGCGAGCGAAAACCAGCCCTTGCGCACGTGCGCGGGCGTGAAGTCCTCCTTGATGAACGCCTTCACGCCGTCCACCAGCGGCTGCCAGAAGCCGAGGCGCGTGAGCGCCGGGCCAATGACGGGCAGCGCGCCCACGAGCGGCAGCGCGACGCGGTTCGGCCCCACGCGGTCCTGAATCCATGCCGAGACCTTGCGCTCCACGAGCACCGCGTAGGCGACCATCGTGAGCAACACGCCCAGCACGCAGCCGATCTTGACGAGCGAGAAGATGAGGCAATTCCAGTCCATGCGTCAGACTTGCACCGATACTCCCGTGTCGCCAAGCGCGGCCCACGTGAGACCGTTGAACGCCGGCACTTCCTTCGCCATCCGGTCGAACAAGCCCTCGATCGTGGCGAAGCCGTCCTGGCCCGTGATGTTCAGCACGAGTTCGCGCAGGCACTCCCACTCGGGCCGCGCGTCGCCGGGTGGCTCGACGGCTTTCATGAACTTCTGCACGCGGCCCTTGGTGTTCGTGAACGTGCCGCGCTTCTCCGCGTGCGCGCAGCCGGGCAACAGGTAGTGCGCGAGCGCCGTGGTGCGATTCGGCAGGATGTCGCTGACGATGAGCGTGTCGAGGCGCGCGA
>VHCN01000100.1 GCA_016871675.1 Verrucomicrobiota bacterium | reverse complement strand
GGTCATCCTGCCTCAGTAAGGCTGGTTTCCGCAGTTCAGTTTCACGGCGCCCGAAAGGGCGCCCTTTTTTTTGCCCGCGCCCGGTTGGGAAGCCGGCGGTTCAGGCAGCGCGGATGATCTCGGCGAGTCGACGGGCGGTTTTGAAGCCCTTCGATGTTAAAAAAGCACTGGATTTACCGAGCGAAAATGAAGATTGGAGCGGGTGATGGGAATCGAACCCACGCTGCAGGCTTGGGAAGCCCGAGTTCTACCATTGAACTACACCCGCGCCGACGGACGGCTGGTTGTTAGCACACGCGGCCGGGCGAGTGCAACACGCGAGTTGGCTCATTCCGGGGCGCTGCGATTTTTTCGTGCGAGTGCCTTCGCGCCGCGGACGGCGAACAGCGCGGCACCGACGATGCCCGCGTCGTTGCCCATCGTGGCCGGCACGATCTTGCATTCCACGCTCGCGAGGTGCGGGAAGAACTTCTCGGGTTCGGCGCTCACTCCACCCCCGATGATGAAGAGGTCGGGCGCGAGCATGTATTCAAGCGTCGCGAGGTATCGGTCGACGTTCCGTCCCCACGTTTCCCAGGAGTGTTTGTGCCGCTCTCTCGCGACGGTGGAGGCGAATTTCTCCGCGTCCTGCCCGCCGACTTCGAGGTGGCCAAGCTCCGTGTCCGGGAGCAGGGAGCCGTTGTGGAGCACCGCCGAGCCGATGCCGGTGCCGAGCGTCACGAGCACGACGGTGCCGCGCACGCCGCGACCCGCGCCGAACCGCGCCTCGGCGAGGCCCGCGGCGTCCGCGTCATTGCCGACCGCGACGAACGAGACTCCGAGGGTGCGGCGCATGTGCTCCACGATTTCGTGGCGCACCCAGGATGGGTCGAGGTTCGGCGCGCGGCGCACGACGCCGTTCTTGATGAGGCCCGGGAATCCGACGCCGACGGCGCCGGTCCAGCGGAGTCGCTTGCGAAGTTCGCCGATGGCGGTGACGACGGCCCGCGGCGTGGCGGGTTGCGGCGTCTTGCTCCGCGCGACGGCCGTGGTGAGCTCGCCTTTGCGCGTGTCAACGATCGCGGCCTTGATGCTCGTGCCGCCGATGTCCACGCCAAGGATAAGGTGCGAATCGCTCATGGGGTTTCAGGGTCTGCCGTTCTGTGTTCTGGGTTTCGAGCCCGTCGGGTCATCCGTGGATGACGAGCTGGATGTTTTCCGGAAGGCTCTTGGCGACTTCAGTCACGACGTCGCCCTTGAGCAGGTTGACCATCTTGTTCCGGTGCGTGGAGCCGAGCATGAGGATGTCCACACCGAACGTGGCCGAGAGGTCGAGGATGGTGGCGGCCGGGCTGTCGCTCACGGCGTAAACCGGGACCACGGGCACGTCGTTCTGGCGGCCGAGCTCGATCATGGTGGAGATGATTTTCGCGGCCTCGGGGTCATCCTCCCAGCGGGCGGGCCCCGGGTATTGCAAGGGACCGGTGAGCGTGACGCCGAGTTCCTTGACGAAAAGGACGTAGAGCGAACCCTGCCGGAGCCGCGCCTCCTCGAGCGCGAATTTCAACACGGGCGTGAGGCCGCGCGCGGCGACGAGGATGGTCTGGCCCGGGTTCAGGTTCAGCTGAAAATCTGGGACCGTCGCCGGAGCGACGCGCGCGGCGACGCCCTCGGACACGGTGATGGTGCGAAGCCCCGCGCGGCGTTGCGCCCACGCGCGCAACGCGAAGCCCACGCCGAGCACGCACACCGCGAAAAACAGCGCGTCCTGCTCGTGCTTCGCCACGGTCAGCTCCACCCCGAGCAGGATCAGAAATGTGACGCCCATCAGCAGGCGCTCCCACCAGCGGAGCACGAGCGCGCGGTTGAAGGTGCACGAGCCGAGGTTCACCGTGATCGCGCCGACGACGCCGATGGCGTAGAGGCTCATCAGCGATTCAAGCTTGGTCGTGAACGCGACGACGACCGCCGGGATGATCGCCGCGATGGCGAGCGGCAGCCACGGCACGCCGAATCGATTGAGGCGCGTGAAAGTGCGGGGCATCTCACCGTCGCGCGCGAGCATGTAGACGAGGCCGATCA
This sequence comes from Verrucomicrobiota bacterium, assembly GCA_016871675.1. Taxonomy (NCBI): domain Bacteria; kingdom Pseudomonadati; phylum Verrucomicrobiota; species Verrucomicrobiota bacterium. Next base: position 6,145 of record VHCN01000100.1, on the reverse strand, counting down.
ACGCCGCGACGGCGGTGTTCACCGCGCTGAGCAGCAACAGCCCGACGACGATGCCCGTGATGATGCCGAAGGCGTTCGCGCCTGCCGCACCGAGGATCGGCGTGCTGTAATGCTGCGCGAGGACGCTCAGCATATCCTCCCACCGGTCGCGCAGCATCGGTTCGTCGGACTTGGGCATCGAGAGCATCGCCCAGCCGAGCAGCACCGTGCCGAGGACGACCTCGACGGCGACGATGGCGATGGCTTTCCGGGAAGTGTGGCCGACGCGCGGCTGTTCCATCGTCGAGTCCGGGTCAAGTTTCATCACGCCCGTGAGGTTGGCGATGGCCTCCACGCCGCTGAGCGCGAGGATCATTCCCGTGAACGCCAGCCACGACGGGCCGAATCCCTGGCCGGCCTCCAGGTTCGTCGTCTTCAGGTGCGGCACGCTCAGCGCGATCGTCACCAGCACGACGACGACCATCGGCACGGCCAGCGTCATCGCGAAACTCCCGCTGTGCTTCGGCCCGAACCAGTTCACGATGCCCACGACGATGAGCAGCAGGATGGTCGCGCGCCCGACCAACTCCGGGGGCACGCGGAAATACGTCATCGCCGCCCATCCGCTCATCGCCGCGGTCACGGTGAAATTCGCCACGAGCAGCAGCGCGCCGAGCGCGGCAAGCGTCCGGCTTTGGTCGCGCGCCGCGGAATACACGCCGCCGCCGTCCGGGAAATGTTTGCAGACGATGATGTAGTTCCACGCGACGAGCGCCGTGAGCGCGACGACGGCCACGATGATCGGCAACGACGCCCACGCCGCGGCCGCCGCGCTCGCGCTGAACGCAAAGCCGATGACGTAGGCTTTGCTCGTGCCCCAGTCGCCGTAGAGCAGCGCGGCGGCGCGCCTCCAGTCGAGGTTGCGCGGACGATGCACGCCGGGGTTTTCCATGGCTACGAAGGGCGTTCCGGGGCGGTGAAGGGATGCGGTTGCATCAGAAGCGCGGCCATTTGAGGCGAGGAACCACGGTTCGTCAAACGATTAGCCGGGGCCGGTCAATCCGTTCGTCGCAGCGGCAGACCGAGCCGAGGGTCGGCGAGGTCGAGGCGATACATGATCTGGTTGTAGTCGTAGCGCGGCGTCTTCACCGGGTTGCCGGAGAACTCCGCCGTGTAAGTGCCCTCGAAGTAGATGAGGCGCCCGCCGTGCTGGTCGAAATACGGGTGCTGCGCCGGGTTGTAAAAGCTGTAGCGGTCGTGTGTCACGATCTTGCGCGCGAGCGTCCACGGGCCGGTGAGCGACTCCGACTCCGCGAACCAAATCTCGCCGAGAAACGACGTGCCGCCGCTTTGCAGGCCGATCATCACCCAGCGCTTGCGGAAGTCGTTCCAGCAGATTGAACCCGAGTGCATGTCCACGGGTTTGCCGGAATCGGCGTCGGTCATCTGCAAGCGAGCCTCGGCCGGGTCGAGTTGGCCGCTGCGGACCTGCTCGCGCTCGGCCTTTTGTGTGAGCGGTGCTGACGGCGTCTGCCATTCATGCTGCGCCTTTCCCGTGGTGTTGGTCGTGATCGCGAGTGCCTCGTAGCGCGACTGGTTTGTCACGCTCTGCCAGTCGGCCTTCACGCGGACGGTCGCAAACGGCGCGGGGAAGTAAATGTGGTCGCCGCCCGCGCCTTTGAGCCGCACCGGATGTCCGTGTGGGCGGCGCCACTTCTCCTTGAGGTCGAACTCGACGAGCTTGTCGAGCCGCTGCTGCTCGTCGTTGAACACCACGAGCCCGTGCTCGAGCATTTCGCCGAGACTTTTCATGCGCATGTAATGCGCGACGAGCCGCTCGCTGCCGGAGGGGTCGTTGATCGTGAAGACGCCGTGGACCCACACCATGCCCGGCGCGCCAAGCTTGATCATCGGCCGGCTGAAGCCGTCTGCGCCGGTGAAATAAGTCAGGTCCACGCCGGCCGAGGGTTCGAGTCCGCCGCGCGCGGGAAGTCCGCTCGTCGCGCCCGCGGTGCCGAAGTGGCCGAGCGGATACTTCGGGCGCAATGTGTCGCCCCAAAACCAGTGCAGCCTGCCGCGATACGGGAGCGCCATCACCGTGTCCTGCCCGGCGACCTGTGCGTTGAGCAGCGGCTCGGCGATGGGCGCGCGTCCGCCGAGCAGCACGGAGTCGCGGTAGATGCCCTCGCCCGTCACACGATAGAGCCGCTCGGCGATGTTGAGCCGCTTGAGCTTGAGTTCCGCGCTGCCGCCGGGCTTCACCGCGAGCGATTTGCCCGCGTAGCCAAAGCCGTCCTTCTTGAACTCGTAGCCGTGGCTGCGCACGTGGAAGAAGACTTCGCGGTTCATCAACGCCGGCTCGAAGAACGCCACCGCGCCCGCGCTGTCGGTCTGGAAGCGCAGGTGATGCACCGTCTCCAATTCCACCAACGGCACTCCGCGCCCGGTCTGCTCGTCCACAACCGTGATGCGGAAGTAGTCGGATGGAGCGGCGAGCGCTTCGAGAGAACAAATCGCGATGACGACGATGGCCGTGGCTCGGTTCATTTGGGATCGATCCTCACCGTGAATCTCGTCTGCCTTGCACCGCGAACGACGAGGCGGCCGTTGTGAAATTCTCCATCCGGCGAACTCACGCGCGCCTTGTCGCTGTCGGTCGCGGCGAACCACGAGTCGTTCGTCCGGTTGCCGAGGTTGAAGCGCATTTCCAATCCGCCTCCGCGCGATCTCGCGAGCACTTGTTTCACCGCCACACCGTCGGCCTCGAACCGAAACTCCACCGCTTCCATCGCGCCGTTCGGAGACTTCACGAGCGAGTAGCCCTTGAACGCCAGTTGTTTCGGCTCCGCTTCCATCGAGCCCAAGCGCAGCGGGAACGCGTTTGGGGCCGTGAAGATTCGCTGGCCGATCGCCTTCGCGTTGCCACCGCCGCGACCGGTCCACACCGGCTCGACATCGAGGAATCCGCCGATCCAGACGTAACGCAGGCTGCACGCCTCCGAGTCAAACACGCACGACAGCCCGCCGGGAAATCCGACCGCGATCGAGCGCGGCGACGATTCGGCGATGAACGTGCGATGCACGACGACTTCGTTGTGCGCCGCGAGCTTGAAGTCCGCCGTCGGCGCGTCGAGTCCCGCGGGGAGTGGCAGGTCGCGGCCCGCGGCGAGCGTGCGGAGCAACCGATCGATTTTCGCTTCCGCTTCCGCCGCGGGCATCTCGCTGAAGAACGCGGGCATGGCCGTGCCTTGTTGGATGCGGCCGGGGTCGCGGAGCCAGCGCCGCAGCCAGTCGCCGCGGATGCGCGCGTGCATCTCGACCATGTCCGGCCCGCGCAAATCGCCGACGGAGCGCCGGCCCTTGAAATCGTGGCACGTGATGCACGAGAGCCCGCCGTCGCCGGAACCGAGCAGCTTCGCTCCTTCGTCGAGTTGTGCCGGAGGAAGCGGCTCGGCCCGCTCGCCTTCGCCCAACTCCGCGCCGGCTTGCTGCGCGAAGAGCGGAACCAGTTCGCGGGCGGTTTCTCCGCCGTGCGCGGGCAGGAGCGACATCCACGGGCGGACGCGGCGGTTGCGAACGAGCACGTCCTCGAGCCAGCTCGCGCGGAGCTTGTTGCCCGCGTCGGTGAGCGGCGGCGGCGCTTCATTCGCGCCGAACGCGCGCCGCGGCGGTCCGTAGAGTTCGTGACACTCGATGCAATTGAGCTGCCTGGCCAGTTGATGAAAGCGCTGCAGCGGCGCCTCGCTGACGACGGGGCCGGGCACCGTGTCGGCGAGCGACGGCAGCGTGGGGTATTCGCGCCGGACGAAGGCGGTCCACGGCACCGGCTCGCGCGCGAAGTGATCGGAATGCCACTGAAGCTGCAGGCGGGCGGGGCCGCCGGGCTTGCGCGCGAATGCGATGCGGAGCGTGTTTTCGCCTGCGGCGAGTTGCACGGGCTGGCCCTCCACTTCGCGGCCGTTGATGAACACGTGCGCGTCGGCAAAGAACGTGTAGCGGCCCGCGCGGGGGATTTTGATGTATCCGGTCCATTCGGCGATGAACGCGGGCTTGAGCTGCGGATGGATGGATTGCTGCGGCGTGAGCGTGAAGTTGGGGGTGGGCGCGAGGAACGTGACCGATCGTGAGTCGTCGCGCGCGACGACTAACAGGCCGGGACGCGAGGCGGCTTGCTGGGCGCGCAATGCAATGCCTGGATTTGCGGCGAGCGTCGCAAGCAGCAGAAACCGAAGCAGAGTTCGCGGGAGTCGCACGGCGGCATCCTCACGTCGGCGTGGATTCATGGCAAGCGCCGCTCAGGTCGCGGGTATGAAGCGCTGGAACAACAATGCGAGGCAAAAGAGAACCAGGAATCCGGCGCCGATCTCGACCGGGGCATCGGCGACGGCGAGCAGGTCCACGAACACGATGCCGGCAAGCATCCGCGACACGGCGGCGCCGGCGTTGCGGCGGGTTTCGGAGAGCAGCGGCCCGAGGCTGTGGAGGGTCCAGAGCAGGAGGAGCGACGCGAGGAGCGCGGCATTAAATGCGAATTCGCCCGCGTTCACAACGAGCGAGAGTCCGACGGGCGAGACGATCAACAGGATCGGCCAGCGGCTTGCCATGCCGCCCGTGCTCTCGACGCGGGCGATGAAGCTGAGGCCGGCCACGTAAAACGCGAGCGCGAACGCGCTCCACATCGCGAGGCCCGTCACGCCGAGGTCGCCCGTGGCGGCGGCGGCGAGGCAGAGAAAATACCTGCACGCCGCCATGAGCACGGGCGCCCATTGCACGAACTTGTGGACCGCGTCGTAGAGGAGAATGCACGCGAGGAGGACGACGCCGAGGCTCGCGGCTGTTTTGTTCGTGACGATGAGCAGCAGCAACCCGGCGCCAAGCCAGAGGCAGCCGAACTGCCAGACTTGGCGCGGCGTGATGGCGCCGGAGGGAATCGGTCGCTCCGCGCGATGCCGCCGGTCGAACTCCGCGTCGAAGGCGTCGTTGAGGAACATTCCGCCGACGTAGAGGCAGGTGGCGGCGAGGCAGACGTGCGTGAAGAGGTGCCAGTTCCCGCCGCCGCCCAGGAGCCAGCCGGCGAGGCAGTTGGACCAGACCGTCGGCAGATTGGAGACACGGCCGAGCACGAGGAGCGTGCGCAAGTAGGAGCGAAGCGTGGGCTGAGTTTGCGCCGGCATGAGTGCGCGGCGATGAAACACGGACGCGCAGGGGTTGGGAAGAAGAAGATGTCGGCCCGGCTTTTGACTTTCACCGCCGGCGGGAGGGACGTATTTTGCCGCCGTGCGAACGGTGATTTATCCCGGCAGCTTCGACCCGTTCACGAACGGCCATCTGGACGTCGTGAAGCGCGCGGCGCGGTTGTTCGACCGCGTGATCGTGGCGGTCGCGGACAATGACACGAAAGCGCCGCTGTTCAGCCTGCAAGAGCGGCTTGCGCTGGCCGCGGGCGCGGTGAAAGGGATGCGGAACGTCCGTGCCGAGACGTTCCGAGGTTTGCTGGTGCGCTACGTGCGGCGGCGCAAGGCGGGCGCGGTCATCCGAGGACTGCGGGCGGTGTCGGACTTTGAGTTCGAGTTTCAGCTCGCACTGATGAACCGGAAGCTCGACGAACGGGTGGAGACGATTTTCATGATGCCGAAGGACACTTACACGTTTCTCAGTTCGCGGCTGGTGAAGGAGATAGCGCGACTGGGCGGGGACGTCCGCGCGTTTGTGCCGCCGGCGGTCGGCCGGGCGTTGAAGAACAAACTTGCGCCAACCAGCCGGAAGGGAAGCCGTCGCTAGCGTGCGCCGGTCGAAAAGCCCACCGATTGCCCGATTCATCGCCACCATGCCGCTGCTTCTGAACGTGATCGAACTTTCCCGGTCGCCCATCGCGCTCGATGGGCGATTGCCGGTGTCGGAACTTGGATTGACGGACCCGGACGAGTTGATCCATCCCGCGGAGTTCCTCGAACACTGGCTGCAGGCCGAGTTGATGGAGGGGTCGATCCTCGTCCAGGGACGCCTGCGGCTTGCGCTCCGTTGCGAGTGCGCCCGGTGCTTGAAGCCGTTCGAGCATGTGATGGATTTGCGCGAATGGGCCGCGCATCTGGAGTTGAAGGGCAACGACGCCGTGCCCGTCGTGGCCGATGCGGTGGACTTGACGCCCCAAATTCGCGAGGATATT
>VHCN01000099.1 GCA_016871675.1 Verrucomicrobiota bacterium | reverse complement strand
TCCACGGCACCTTCATCCTCGGCCTGCCGGTTGAGACCAAGGAGACCATCGAGCAGACCATCAACTTCGCGAAGGAGCTCGACGTCTTCTCGCTGCAAGTCTCCCTCGCCGCGCCGTATCCCGGCACCGAGCTGTTCGAAATGGCGAAGCAGAACGGGTGGTTCACGAAGAGAGACAAGACCGACCTTGTCGAGGGCGACGGCTTCCAGCAGAGCACGCTGGAGTATCCCGGCCTGAGCAAGGACGAGATTTTCGCGTCGCTCGAGGAATTCTACCACCGCTATTACTTCAACAAGTTCGGCAAGCTGCTCATCCCGCGCGGCCCGTCGTGGCGCATTTTCAAGTCGATGTTGCAGGACAAGGACGTCTTCGTCCGCCGCACCCGCGAGGGATTCGAGTTTTTCAAGAGCCTCGCGCAGCGCCGCACCGACCTCGCGGCTGCGAAGGCCGCCGCCTGAAAATCAGTCGCGCCGCGTCCACACCCCGAGGGACTCAAGCTGCCGCGTGGCTGCGGCGCGCCACCCCCGGTTCGCCGCCGGACTCGCCGGACTCGGGTGAAGGATGCGGCCGAACTGCACCGCGCCGTCACCGAGCGCCAGCCGCGCACGCCGTTCGGCAAACTCCCCAACGCCGATCACCCATCGCGGCCGCAACGCGGCCACAAGCCTGCGCAGGTGCGAGTCGCACACGGCGAAGAGCCTCGCGGCCTCGGCCTCGCGCAGTTTGTCTGGCGTCAGGTTTCGGCCGCCCCCGTCCATGAACGCGAGCGGACAGTAGTTGGCAACGAAGTGATCGGCGAAGAACCGTTCCGGCGTCCCATATCGCTCCGCGAACATCCCCCACAACCGGCGTCCGCTCACTTCGGAACGCGCGCAGCCGAAGCCCTCGACGGGGCGTTTGGGATGCACACGCGCCGGCTGCGCAATCCCGGCGCTGATTGCCAGCCAGTCGCGCACCGCGGCGACCTCTCCGAAAGGCACGCCCGTTTGCGCCATGCCGAACGGCCCCGGGTTCATGCCGAGGAAGATCACCCGCTTCCGGCCTCGCGCGAAGCGGCGCAGATACGCCTCGTGCGACGGCCACGCGTAGTCGAGCGGGTTGTAAACGCACGCGACGGGTGGCGCGAACTCAAGCGTGCCGGCTGCCCGCGCAAGGCCTCGCGCAGCGGCGAGCACATGCCGGAGCGTTTCGCTCGACGTGCCGCGCGCGTTCATACGAGCAGCGATCGCACCGGTTCAAAATCGCCCCGACAAGGACAATCGCTGCCGGGTTGCGAGCCGTCCGTCCCCGAGTCTTTACAGTCGCGTCGCGCGGGCCTAAAGTCCCGCCCATGTCGGCGCCATATGATTTCTCGGAGTTCGTGGACACCGATGCGCCATCCACTTCGCCGCGCGCGAAGCCCGCGCCCGCGGAGCCCGCGCTCCGCGTTTCCATTCCGCAACGACCGCCCACGCGCGAGGAACTCGACGCGCAAGTCACCTCCGCGCAACTCCGCCTCGCCGAACTCAAGCGCCAGCAGGAGGAACTCGAGCGCGAACGCGCCGCGGTCGAGGAAGCCCGCCGCCGCCGCGTCGAGTTCCAGACGGGCCGCGAGGAGATGCTCCAGCACCTGACCCGCGGCGTGGCTCTGCTTGAGGAGGGCGACCTCACCGCGCGCCGCGAAGCCGAGCAGATGTCCAGATCGCTTGCCGCGCTCCGCGACTCCCTCGCGCGCATCGAGTCGCTCGACGAAGCGTCGTGGACCAAGGACAACTGCAGCACCGAGCTCACCCGCGCGCTCACCACGATCGAAAACGCGCGGATGGAATGGAACACCGCGCGGCTGAAGTGGCCCGTGCTCGACGGCCGGCCCGATTCACCGGCCGCGGCGAATCCAGCCGGCGCCGCGAGCGCGCTGCCGCTGCTGCATCCGGAGATGAGCTTCGCGCAACTGTGCCGTGCCGGCCTCGCGCTCACCTGGCCGGTCGCGCTGGCCGTGCTCATCGCGCTGGCGATTTTTCTGATTCGAAAGTAACCGGGAACCGTTGCCGCCATGGGAATCTTTACGAAGCGTTCGGATCCCTTGAATGACCGCGCGCGCGACTTGCAGGAGGAACTCGACGCCGTGCAGGCGGAGATCGAGCGTTTGCAGGGCGGCGCGCCCGCCGGTCCGCGGCTGCGCTCGACGGCCCTTCCTGATGGACAGCGCGTCGTGAGATCGCCCGAGGTGCCTGCGGCGCCCGCCCCGGCCCCGGTCACGACGTTGCCCGCGCCCGCGCGCGTGGAGTCGCTTCCCGATGTCGCTCCGCGCGCCCTGCCCCTCGCGCCGCCCGCGCGCAGCTCGGCCGCGCATTACAATGAATTCGGCGTGCGGAAGTTCGACCTCTCGGGATGGTGGCAGTCGTTCAAGGGCCGCGCCGCCGGTCCGGCGCAAACCGCCCCGGGAATCCTGCCCCTGCTCACCGCCGGCACCCTGCACGGGCTGCGTCCGCTCCGCTACGAACAGCGCGTCGCGCGCAACCGTTTCATCGGGCTTTTCCTCGTGCTGCTGCTCGCGCTGCTCGGGTTGTTCACCATGGTGCTCAAGAATTTTTGACCGCGCATGCACACCAAACTGATCCGGACCCGGGCCGGGGCATTCGCTGCGACGTTTTCCACGGCCGGGCTCGCCATGCTCGAGTTTCCCGGCGGCCGCAACGCCCGCGCTGTTGCGAGCCGGTCTCGAAGCGGGGAGAATGCGGCGTGGATTCGGCAGACGCGCGCCGCGCTTGACGATGGGCTCGCAGGTCGCGACCCGCGCGAACTGCCGCCGCTCGACTTGGCCGCGGGAACGGATTTCCAGCGGCGCGTGTGGCGCGAGTTGCTGAAGATTCCGAGCGGTCGCACGCGGAGCTATGGCGAAGTGGCGTCGCGACTGGGGAAGCCCGGCGCGGCGCGGGCGGTGGGCGCGGCGTGTGGCGCGAATCCGGTGCCGGTCCTCGTGCCGTGCCACCGCGTGCTTGCGTCGAACCGGACGCTGGGCGGCTTTTCAGGCGGAGTGAACTGGAAGCAGCGTCTGCTTGCGGCCGAGGGCGTAGGGGTCGGCGGGAAGTGACCGGCCGCTGGTTCACGGCAGCTTCTCGAGCCTGCCCCCGCCGCGGACCCGGTGGCGCACGCCGCGCCACGTGATCGTGTTGCCGAGGAAGGAGAGGATCCAGATCGGGAGTTGAAGCAGATCCTTCACCATTGCGAAGAGGAACCAACTGTCGCCCTTCGTCCGCGCGCCCAACGCATCTCGGAATTTATGTGCGGAAACAACTCGCAGTAGAACTCCAACTTGGAAGAGCGCAGCTCCGACAGACCAACCGGCTGCGGATTCGATCGGGCCGACTTCTGCCAAGAGACCTTGCGGGTATGAGAGGTGAACGTGGATGGCGACTGAAAGGGAAGCCGCCATTGGCCACAGCGTCGCGTTGCTCAGGATGCTGAAGAACCACGGAACGGGCTGGCACACGCGGATGGTCCGCGCCCAGCGCAGTTGATGCGCCCACACCTCGCGCCAGTTCATCGGCGCGCTCCAGCATTCCACGACCACGGGGCAGAGTTCGATGTGGTGCCCGCGCTTCGCAATCTGGTGGCCGAGCTGGTAATCGTCCGCGAGGTAGTCCACGAGGGACTCGAAGCCGCCAATCTCCGCGAGTTGCGCCCGGCGCGTGGCCATCACTGCGCCCAGCGCGAAGTCGAGCGGCCTGAGGCTGCGCGATTGAAGCACGGAGCTCCAGAAGTCGGCGTTGATCGCCACGGCTTCCCACTGCATCGCCGGCGTCGTTGGGTTCGCGAGGCGGTAGAAGCAGTTCACGAGGCCGACGGCGCGGTCCTCGATCGGCGCGAGCAGGTTCGCGAGCAGGTCGGGCGGTGCCTTCACGTCGGCGTCGCTGATGACGAGGTGCTCGTGCTTCGCGAGGCGCGCGAGGTGGACGAGCGTGGAGACCTTGGCGTTCGCGCCGAGTTGCTCCGCGCAGAGGACGAGTTGCGCGTCGCGCTGCGGGAACTCGGCGAGGAGATTCTTCACGAGGCCGCATACGGGGTCGTCCGCGGAGGCGACGCCGAAGAGCACTTGAACATCGGCGGGGTAATCCTGCTCGAGCCAGCTTCGGAGACACGCGGGCGTGTCGGGTTCGAGTCCCTTGAGCGGTTTCAGCAACGAGACGGGCGGCGTGAAGCGCGGCGACTCGATGCGCTTGTGCAGCGGGAAACGCCGCGCCACGATCCACTGCCACAGCGTGAGCGCGAGGCTCAGCATGGCGAGCGCGGCGAGGATGATGGTCAGCAGCACTGCGGCAGTTCTTAACACGCGGCGCGGCGGGGAGGGAAATCAATAGGGCCGGCGCGGCTTGCGTTCGCGAGTCCCGCCGCGTAGAAACTCCGGGGTTCTCCCATGAATTCACGCATCCCGCACATGAACTCGCCCTGTCCCGACCACCCCTCACCCGTCCCGCTCCGAGCGGGAGCACCCGCTCCCCTCCTCCGAAGTGGGGAGAAGGATGGGGTGAGGGGTGGTCGCGCGAGGTCGGAGGTGCCGGCGGCGAGTGGCGGCGGACTCGGGATTCTCGCCCGCATCGCACTCGCCACGTTCGCGCTGTCGCTCGCCGCCTGCCAGGTGCCGACGCCGGCCATTCCCGCCGCGCGATCGCCTGCAGTTTCACGCCCGCCGTCCGTGGCGTGGCCGCCGAGGGCATTCAGCGAGGATAAGCTGGCGGAGATGGACCGAGCGATCGAGGAGGCGATTGCGGCGAAGCGGTTGCCGGGCGGCGTGCTGTGGCTCGAGCACGCGGGGCAGGTGTATCACAAGTCCTATGGCCGGCGCGCGGTCGAGCCCGCGGACGAGCCGATGACGAAGGACACGATTTTCGACGCGGCGTCGGTGACGAAAGTGATGGCCGCGACGCCGGCGATTCTGTTGCTCGTTGAGCGCGGCAAGGTTGAAGTGGACGCGCCGGTTCGCACATACATCCCGACCTTCGACGGCGGTGGCAAGGAAGCGGTCACGATCCGGCACTTGATGACGCACACGTCCGGATTGCGGCCCGGGCTTGGCGCGGGCGAGTGGTCCGGCCATGCCACGGCGATCGAGAAGGCCTGCGCCGAAACGCTGCGCAGCGCAGCGGGCGCGCGGTTCACCTACAGCGACATCAACTTCATCCTGCTTGGCGAGGTGGTGCGGCGCGTGGCAGGCGCGCCGCTGAACGAGTTTTGCGGGCGCGAAATCTACGGTCCGCTCGGGATGCGCGACACGGGGTTTCTCCCGCCCGCGTCCAAGCTCGCGCGCATCGCGCCGACGACGAAGGAGAAGGACCTCGTGGTCCGCGGCGTGGTGCACGACCCGACGTCGCGCAAGATGTTCGGCGTGGCGGGCCACGCGGGGCTGTTCACCACGGCGGCGGACACGGCGCGTTTCGCGCGGATGCTGCTGAACGGGGGCGAGTTGGACGGCGTGCGCATTTTCAAGCCGGCGACGGTGAAGTTGATGACAAGCGTGCAGTCCCCCGAGGGCGTGCCGTCTCGGCGCGGGCTGGGCTGGGACATCGACTCGAGCTACAGCGGGCCGCGCGGCAAGGTGTTCCCGCTCGGTTCCTACGGGCACACGGGCTGGACGGGCACGTTGCTGTGGGTGGACCCGTTCTCGAACACGATTCTTGTCTTTCACTCGAACCGCAACCACCCGACGGAGTCGGGCAGCGTGCTGGCGTTGCGCGCGAAGCTCGGCACGCTCGCGGCCGAGGCGATCAAGGACTTCAATTTTCATCACGTGCCGGGCGCGTTGCCGCCGCGTGCGGGTTACGGCGAGCGGCCGTTGCAGGCGGAGGTGCTCAACGGCATCGACGTGTTGAAGCGGCAGAATTTCGCGCCGCTCAAGGGGCTTCGCATCGGGCTCATCACGAATCACACCGGCCACGACCGCGAGCGAAACGCGACGATCGACCTGCTCAAGGCGGCGGCGGACGTGCGGCTGACGGCGCTGTTCAGTCCCGAGCACGGCATCCGCGGCGCGCTCGACGAGAAGGTCCCGGACAGCGTGGACGAGAAGACGGGGTTGCCGGTGCACAGCCTGTATGGCGAGCGCCGCGCCCCGACGCCGCCGCAGCTCGCCTCGCTCGACGCGCTGGTGTTCGACATCCAGGACATCGGCTGCCGTTTCTACACCTACATGGCCACGATGGCCAACTGCATGGAGGCGGCGGCGAAGGCGGGCAAGCGGTTCTTCGTGCTCGACCGCGTGAACCCGATCAACGGCGCCGCGGTCGAGGGCCCCGTGCACACGGGCGCGGCGAGCTTCGTGGCGTGGCATCGCGTGCCAGTCCGCCACGGCATGACGGCGGGCGAACTCGCGCGGATGATCAACACGGAGCGCGGCTTCAAGGCGGACGTGACCGTGGTGCAGGTCGAGGGTTGGTGGCGGGACTTGTGGTTCGACCAGACGGGGCTGCCGTGGACGAATCCTTCTCCCAACATGCGGAGCCTCGCGGAGGCGACGTTGTATCCCGGCATCGGTTTGATCGAAACGGCCGTCAGCGTGGGGCGCGGCACGGACACGCCGTTCGAGCTGGTCGGCGCGCCTTACGTGGATGACGTGAAGCTCGCGGGCGAGTTGAATCGCGCGGGGCTCGCCGGGGTGCGCTTCGTGCCGGTGCGCTTCACGCCCAAGGCGAGCGTGTTCAAGGACAAGCCGTGCGCGGGGGTGGGCATCCTCGTCACGGACCGGGAGCGCTTCAATGCGGTGGACACGGGGCTCACGGTGGCGCTTGCGTTGCAGCGGCTGCACCCGGGGGACTTTGCGCTGGAGAAGGTGCACACGCTGCTCCAGCACCGCGCGACATTGGATGCGATCAAGGCGGGCCGGCCGCTGGCGGAAATCAAGGGCGCGTGGACTGCCGAGGTGGAGGACTTCAGGCGCCGGCGCGAGGCGTTTCTGATTTACAAGTAGCGCGCGGCTACGGGCTGCCCTGCTGGGTGCCGCTGACGATGTCGCCGAGCTTGAAGATCGGCAGGAACATGCAGATCACGATGCCGCCGACGACAACGCCGAGGAACACGATCAGCAGCGGTTCGATGAGGGAGGTCAGGCCGCTGAGTGTCGTGTCGATTTCCTCGTCGAGGAAGTCCGCGACGCGCTCGAGCATCTGGTCGATTTTGCCCGTCTGTTCGCCGGCGGTGAGCATGCGGATGATCATCGTCGGGAAGATCGGGTGCTTGCCGAGCGCGACGCTGATGCCCTCGCCGCGCTCGATGTCGCCGGCGGCGGCACGCGTGGCCTTCTCCATCACGACGTTGCCGCAGGTGTTTGCGACGATGTTGAGGACTTCGAGGAGGGGCACACCCGAGCGGACGAGCGACGCGAGCGTGCGTGTGAAGCGCGCGAGGCAAATCTTGTGGGCGATGGCTCCGAAGATGGGAATCTGAATCCGCACGCGGTCCCAGATTTCGAGCCCCTGCTTGGTCTTGATAAACCAGAAGAATCCCCAGACCAGCGCGCCCAAGCCCCCGAGCACGATGAGATACCAGCTCTTCATCCAGTTGCTGATGTCGATGAGCACCTGCGTCGGCGGTGGCAGTTTGGCGCCGAAGCCCTCGAAGACTTCTTTGAATACCGGCACGACGCGCACGAGCAGGAAGATCGTGATGCCGATGGCCACGAGCGTGACGACGGTCGGATACATCATCGCGGATTTCACCTTCTTGCGGAGGCGCTGCGTGTTTTCCAGGTAAGTCGCGAGGCGGGCGAGGATTTCCGACAGCAAGCCGCCCTTCTCGCCGGCGTCCACCATGCAGACGTAGAGGCGCACGAAGACCTTGGGATGCTTCTGGAGCGCGCTCGAGAAATTGTCACCGCCCTCGACGCGCGTGGTGACGTCGCGGATGACGTCGCGCATGACCTTGTTCGAGGTCTGGTCGCCGAGCGCCTGGAGCGACTGCACGATCGCGAGGCCGGCGTCGATCATCGTGGCGAGTTGCCGGGTGAAGATGACGAGGTCGGCCAGCGGCACGCTGCCGCCAACGATCTTGCCGCGCTTGCTGACCTTCTCCTGGATGCTGACCACGAGCAGATTGCGCCCGAGCAGCGCCTGCACCGCAGCCTGCTCGGAGGCGGCGTCGATCAAACTCTGCACTTCGCGACCGTTTCCCGCATCGCGCGCCACGTAGGTGAAGGTTGGCATACGTTGGGCCTTTTGTAGCGGTATGCACGGGAGATTCAAGGTGAAACCGCCGCGCCCCGCGCCCAACTTCGGGGCTTCCGCACGCGTGTTACTTTTCCCTTCCGCGCCCCGCC
>VHCN01000098.1 GCA_016871675.1 Verrucomicrobiota bacterium | reverse complement strand
TGGACGATTCGGAGCGAGTTCGGCAAGTGTTTGTGCGATACGTCTTCCGTTATTACATGGGCCGCAACGAAACGCCGGGCGACGCGGCGACATTGCAGGAGGCGGACCGCGTGTACGTGAAGAGCGGCGGCAGCTTCAAGGAACTGGTGGTGTCGTTGTTGACCTCGGAATCATTCCTCTATCGATCGGTGCAAGCTCAGGGAGCCAAGAAATGACCATGAACTCGAATCGCCATGCAACGAAGTTTGTCATCTCAATCGTGTTGCTCCTGGCCGGCCATTCGCTGGCGAAGACTGGCAATTCCGGCGCTGTGGCGACCGAATCGCCCCCCGCGGAGTTGATCGAATCTTGGATCGCGGATGGCACGCTATCGACGAAACTGCGCACAGTGAAAACGTTGAATGTGGAGGCGGCCAAAGTCCTGGTTAAACACAAGGTCGCGGTAGGCGATAGAACCTTGGACCTGCCCGGGTTGACGAGCATTACTCCGGAGGTCGCCCGAATCTTATCGTTCCGAGAAGGGGGGGAGGCAGTAGGGTTACATCTCGACGGTCTGACAACAATTACGCCGGAGGTCGCCGAGGCGTTAGCGACGGGGCAGGGCGGCGGTTTGTCGCTTAACGGCCTGACCACCATCTCCGCTGAAGTCGCAAAGAGACTGAGCGGAGTCAAGCGAAAGCTCGTGCTCAATGGATTGAAAACCTTATCGCGCGAAGCCGCTGTGGAACTGGCCAAACACAAGAGCAAGTTCACGCTCACGGGTCTGACCGAGATCTCCGACGAAGCTGCCGAGGCGCTATCCCAGCACAGCCAGACGATGCTCCTGAACGGTTTGACCCGCTTAACTTCCGCTTCGCTCACAGCCACCGTTCTTCGATCGAATGATGGTTTTGCAAATTTCAAAAAGGTCCAGACGATTTCAGACGGTGTGGCGAAAGTGCTCGCGGAATATCGGGGAACAAAACCGATTGAACTTCCTGGATTGACGGAGCTTTCCGAGGTGAATGCGGCTCTGCTGCGAGCGAATCAGAAAATCGTCCTCCCGTCGAAATTTCAAAAGCCTGAACAACAGTGATCGCTCCGGCGTTTCACTCCCAACGACGCAAGCCGCCCATGAGAGTTAACATCTGCACGATTCTTGCCGTGGCACTGGGGACTGTGTCACAGGCCGTCGCCGCGACTAGCCCCGCGCTGGAGACTGCCTCCCTCAGGACGATTACGGTCGAAGACGCGAAGAGGCTTTCGCAGGACACGAGCGGCGCGCTGCAACTCGACGCCTGTAAGCGGCGGTCGAAAAGTGCGGCGGGTGGCACTCTTGAAGCCTGGAGGGGCAGTCTTGCCGTCGTCGGCTGACGCCCCTCGAGTTGGGAGTGGAGCCAATGGTCGGGGTCGAACCGACGACCTACGGTTTACGAAACCGTTGCTCTGCCACTGAGCTACATTGGCCTCGAGAGTCGGTGCCTCGTTTGCGGCCTCGAATCGCCGCCATTGTGTTCCGCGCTAGCGACATGGCAAGTGAATTTCAGGCGAACGCCCGCCGACGAAGGAAGTCTGACCGTGCGGAGCCGGCCGGGTGCAATGCTTCGGCAGAAAACGACGGCCGGCCCCGGCAGGAATGCCGGGATCAATTCGCCGGCACCAGTTTCACCTTCTTCGAACTGCCATCGATGATGAACTTGTGGATCGGAATGGGTTTCCCAAGTCCCTTGGCAAGCTCCGTCATGGTCGGCACTCGTTTGTGACGCTCGAAGAACAGCTCAACGATGAGGTTCATGTCCGCAAACTCCACGCTTGCGAGCACTTCATTCGCGGACTTCGGTTGCACCGACTGGCAACGTTCAGCCCCGCGCGTCGGACTTGATCGTATCGCACAGCACGTAACCATCCATGCCGGGCATGTCGATGTCGCTGACAACCAGATGGACGGGTTCGCGGCCGAGCACGTCGAGCGCGTCCCGGCCGTCGCCGGTGACGCTCACCCGGTAGCCGTGCCGCTCGAGCAGCTTGCGCAGCATGAACGCCTCGGTCTTGCCGCCCGCGACGATGGGGATGTTCGGGGCGTCGGGCATTCGCGCAGCGCGAGCGGCAAGGAGGAAACGCGGCGCGCCCCACCCGGACGAGGGACGGACCGCCAAACGTGCCTTGTCATCCCCGATTCACCCGCTAGGCTTCGCCGCCATGAATCCGCCCACCACTCCGTTCCGCCACATCGTTCTGCTCGCCTGCGCGCTTGCGTGCACTCCGGCCGCCACCGCAGCGGATGGCCCATCCGGCATCTCGCTCAAGCTGGTGGCCACGAACCTGACCGCCCCGACGCTCCTCGCCCCGCTTGGCGACGCCGCGGGCCGTATGCTGCTGGGCGAGCAGACCGGCCTGCTGCACGTCCTCTCGCGAGACGGGAAGACTTCGCAGATGTTCGATTTTCGAAACCGGATGTGCCCGCTCAAGATGGGCGCCTTCGACGAGCGCGGTTTGCTCGGCCTCGCGCTCCATCCGAAGGCGCGCGAGAACGGCAGGTTTTACGTGTGCTACAGCGCCCCGCGCCGCACGAACGCGCCCTCCAACTGGGATCACACGATGAACATCTCCGAGTTCAGGCTCCGCGGCCGCAACCTGGACGAGGTCGACGAGAAGTCCGAGCGCATCCTCCTTCAGGTCGACCAGCCTTACTTCAACCACAACGGCGGCCGCATCGCCTTCGGGCCGGACGGCTTTCTCTACATTGGCTGCGGCGACGGCGGGCACAAGAACGACATCAACCAAAAGGAAGAACACAAGGCCCGCGGTCCGCGCGGCAACGGGCAGGATCTCAACACGCTTCTCGGCAAGATTCTCCGCATCGACGTCGACAAGTCGGCCGGTGGTCGCAACTACGCGATCCCGTACGACAATCCGTTTGCGCGCGGCGGCGGCGAGTTGGAGATCTTTGCGTGGGGCATTCGCAATCCGTGGGGCATGACGTTCGACCGAGGCGGCAGGCGCGAGCTTTTCGCGTGCGACATCGGCCAGAGCCGCTGGGAAGAAATCAACATCATCGTCAAGGGCGGCAACTACGGCTGGAACCTTCGCGAGGGCAATGAGTGGTTCAATCCCGTGAACAACAAGGAACTCGAACCGCTCGACAAGCCCTACGTCGATGCCGCGGGCGCGACGTTTACCGGCCCCGTCATCCTGTATGGCAACCTCAAGGCCTTCCCGCAGGAGGGCAAGGGAATCAGCGTCACCGGCGGTTACGTCTATCGCGGCAAGGCGCTGCCGCAGTTGCAGGGCAAATATGTCTTTGGCGACTGGTCGCGCCACTTCGGCCTGCCGCAAGGTGTGCTCTTCGCCGCGACGCCTTCGACGAAACCCGGCGAGTTGTGGAAACTCGATGTCCTTGAGCCCGCGTCGCATCCCGGCCCCAACATCAAAATGTTCGTCTGGGCGTTTGGCGAGGACGCCGAGGGCGAACTCTACGTCCTGACCAACGACAACAACGGTCTCGCGGGCAAGACCGGCAAGGTCTGGAAGCTGGTCAAGGCCGGCTCGTAGCCTGCGCCGTGCGAAAACTCCGCGGTCCAATTTGGAAGGGGCCCGTCCCGGGCGCCACGCCGCCACGGACCAAGGCCGAGCGGGACAAACTTCTCTACGGGCTTCCCAAGGGCGACCTCACGCCGCGCCAGAAGTGGGTGGTCGCAGGCTTCGCCTTCCTCGGCGTGCTGTTCCTCGTGGCAGTCACGCTGTTCAGCCTCAAGCCGCCTCCGCGACAGGTGCGTATCGTCCTCACAGGAACGCCGGGCTTGCGGCTCAAGGTGTCGTCGGAGGCAGACGGCCGCCAGCACCACTCCGTCGTGCGCGTGCCGACCAATTTCCTGTTCGCGGCGCACGACCTGGATTTCACGTTCAAGCGCATCAGCGCCGGTGGCGAAGTCGCGCTCGCGGTCTTCATTGAGGGCAAGCAACGCTCACTCGTCACGAGCATGGAACCTGCGGGGGGCGCGTTCGTGGAGATCCACCACGGACTGTTCAAGAAGCGCTACGGGACCGGGACATTCGAACTGAGTCGTTGAAGCCACCGCGGGCGCACCTTGCCCGGTTCCCGCGAAATGGATCATTTCTTCGCGGTGCCCTGCAGCCGGAATTCCCCGTTGTTTCCGTTCGACGCGCGGTAGCTGCCGTTGAGCGACTGTCCGTTGATTGCGGCGGTCCACTGGTAATCCGCGCCGTCCACTTTGGTCACGCCCGAGAGGTCGGTTCGCGCGCCGGATTGCTTGGGAGTCATCAGCGCGGTGTAGCTGATCGGCTTGCCGAGCGCGGTGCCGGTGAAGCGCGCGAGCCACTTGCCGTTCTCCTCGCCGATCACGGTGCACGTCAGCGGGCCGGACGTGTTGTATTTCCGGTTGTTCCAGGTTCCGGACCAGGACTTGCCGATTTCCTTGGGTGCATCCGCGGCGATAACCGGGACCACGAGGCTGGCCAGCAGGACCGCCGCGCAACCACAGCCTGCGACGAGTGAACCGAAGCGTTTGGGAGTGTTCACGGATGGTTTGTTCGTGAGCGAAGGGTTCGCGCCAAGCCGGCGCCCGCTGCATCCACCCGATGCTATAGCGCAAGTGCACCGACGCCGTCAACCCGGTTCTGGTGGGCGCGGCGCGCCCTCGTTGGAACGCACGTCAAAACACCGCTCGATCGAATGAGCGCCCTCGGGTATTGAATGCCCGTTCACTTCTCCATGGCATGCACGATTCGCGTTCCGGACAATGCGGTCCGGCTTCTCTGCCTCGCGCTCGCCGACGCGCTGACGAGTCGCGCGTGGATCGACGTCCACGTCCGCAGCAAAGGCCCCGCCGACCCATCGAAACCAGGCCGGGGCGGTCAATACGAGAAGAAGCCCGGCGGCTGGTTTCGCGACCTGACCGCGAAGGACGGCTTCGACCCGCGCCCGACCATGAGCCGGTGGCGCGTGGATTATCAGCGTGATTTCGCCATCCGCATGGCGTGGTGCTTGCCGCCGTGACATCGAGACCTCACTGTTTCTCAAAATGAAACCCAATTCCCTCAGCCGCCGCCGATTCCTCCGCGCCACGTCCGCCGTCGCCGTCGCCGGCGCGTTCCCTTCCGCGAGCGCCGCGCAACCCGGGGGCGGACCGCACCAGGCCACCGGCAAGCGCGTCGGGGAAGCGACGGACACGAGCGCGATCGTCTGGACCCGGCTCACGCGGAACCGCGAGCGCAACAACGCGGGTCTCGCGTTCAACCAGAAGAAAGTGGACCGCAAGAATCTCGCGAAAGTCACCGTGCCCGTTGGCGAAATCGAAGGCGCGTGTCCCGGCGCACCCGGCCGCGTGCGCGTTCGCTTCGGCTTGCGCGCGGATTTGTCCGACGCGCGGGAGACGGAGTGGGTTCAAGTGGGTGACTCGACGGATTATATCCACCCATTCGCCCTCACCGGCTTGAAGCCGGGGAGCATTTACCACTACGTGAGCCAGGCCGCGGCCGATGCGGGCGGCGCGGTCACGAGCGAGTCGCGCGGCCGCTTTTTCACCGCGCCCGCGGCCACAACGCCGACGTCGCTACGCTTCTGCGTGATGACCTGCCAGGGCTATCAGGACCGCGACCACGCGGACGGGCATCCGATTTATCCGGCGATGCTCGCGCTCGAGCCGGCGTTCGTCGTGATGACGGGCGACCTCGTCTATTACGACAGCAACGAACCCGTCGCGACGACGCCCGAGCTCGCGCGCCTGCATTGGGAGCGGATGTTCAGCCTGCCGCGCCAGCTCGCGATGATGAGCAGCGCGTCGAGTTACTGGCTCAAAGACGATCACGATACGCTCAGCAATGACACATGGCCCGGCCGGCGCGCGGGCGATTTGACGTTCGCGGAGGGGCAGAAGATTTTCCGCCAGCAGGCGCCGCTCGGGGCGGACCTTCACCGGACGTTCCGGTGGGGCCGCGACTTGCAAGTCTGGTTCACCGACGGACGCGATTTCCGCTCGCCGAACACCATGCCGGACGGCCCGGGCAAGACCATCTGGGGCGCCGCGCAGAAGGAGTGGTTCAAGCGGACCGTTGCCGCGAGCGACGCGACGTGGAAGGTGCTCGTGAGCCCGACGCCGCTCGTCGGTCCCGATCGTGCGACCAAGAACGACAACCACAGCAATGCGGGCTTCGCGCACGAAGGCGACGAGTTGCGCGGCTGGCTCCAGGCGAACGCGCCGGATAACTTTTTCGTCATCTGCGGCGACCGGCACTGGCAATACCACTCGGTGCACCCGACGACCGGGGTGCAGGAATTCAGCGTCGGCGCGGCGAGCGATTCGCACGCGGGCGGCACGCCGGGCGAGAACCCGGCGTATCACCGCTTCCACCGGGTGAAGGGCGGCTTCCTGTCCGTCGAGTTGAAGCCCGAGGGCCGCGAGAGCCGGATTGCGCTGCAACTGCGCGACGTGAGCGGCGCGGTGGTTTACGAGAAGACGGCGCGGCGTCTGGCAATGTCGAATCCGTAGCCGTCAAAACATCTCGCCGGGCCACGGATAACTTCCCGGCTT
This sequence comes from Verrucomicrobiota bacterium, assembly GCA_016871675.1. Classification (NCBI taxonomy): domain Bacteria; kingdom Pseudomonadati; phylum Verrucomicrobiota; species Verrucomicrobiota bacterium. The sequence continues at coordinate 2,459 of VHCN01000098.1, read as the reverse complement.
CACGCAGAGCAGGGGACCCCCGGGTGGCCGCAGGCTGCCGACCCCGGTGAATCCCTCCGGGGCCACGGCAAACCGGGTCCAGCCATGCCGCGCGATGAAGGCCAGCGCCGTCGCTCCGCCTTCGAGTCCGATTCGTAAGTCTGCCCGCCCGTCCACCAGGGGCAACGCGGCCGCTGCGAGCGCTTCCGTCAAGGGCGCGCCCTCACTCGAAGCCGCCGCGCCGGGAACGAGCAACAGTTTGTCAGTCTTCCCCCAAATCTGCCCGCCCTCCGCATCCGCGATCGTGCGGATCACAAATCCGCGACGCGACAACTCCGATGCTCGTCCCGCTTCCAGTGCCGCCAAGCTGCCGCAGACCACGAGCGTCTTTGGCGCTGCGAATCGTCGCACGCGCTCGGTAGCACGACTCGGGTCCGAGCGCGTCAGTCGCGCCGCGAAGAAATCCGCCGCTCCCGCCGCGAGGGTTTCCGGTCGCAACTCGAGGTCCAAGTCCCCGGGCTTCTCCGCGTCCGGCGTGTGAATCGCAGGCGCTTCCCCGAACCATTCTCGCACGACCGAGCTGCGCCGCGGATGCCACGGGTCGCGCGCAAAAGCTGTTTCATCCAGCGGCACGCCCGCGATGAAGTAGCGCCCGCCGCGAATCACGCGGCTCTTGGAGGGATTGGCCGGGATGAAAACGCAATCGCGCAGTCCGGTCGCGGCGAGCACGGCCGCGATCTCGGCGCGGATGTGGCCGCGCAGCACGGAATCGGTCTTCTTGAAAATCCATGACGGGCGCGCTGCGGCGACCGCCCGCGCCACGCCGCCCACGATGCGCGCGGCCTCTGTCTCGGATTTCAGCCGCGTATTGGTGTCGATGGCGATGACTTCAGCCTCACTCGACGGGTCAAAGCGCGTTTGCACTTCCGCGCGCCATCCTCGCGCCGCGGCGATACCGGCGAGTTCAGCCGCGCCGGAAAGATCATCGGCGATGATCGCGATCATTGCGCCGCGAGCTTCACGGCCAGGCGCACGGCGGCATAGAGGCTGTCGGGGCGCGCCTTGCCCTGCCACGCGATGTCGAGGGCGGTGCCGTGGTCCACGCTGGTGCGGATGATCGGCAGGCCGAGCGTCGTGTTCACGGCGGAGTCAAACGCAAGCGCCTTCACGGGGATGTGGCCCTGGTCGTGATACATGCAGATGAACGCGTCGGTGGCCTTGCGTTTCCACGGCAGGAACGCGGTGTCCGGCGGCAGCGGGCCTTCGACCTCGTGGCCACGCGCGCGCGCGGCCTCGATGGCGGGGATGATGATGCGTTCCTCCTCGCGCCCGCCGAAAAGGCCGTGCTCGCCCGCATGCGGGTTGAGGCCGCAGACGGCGAGCCGGGGTTTGCGGCGGCGGATGCGTTCGAGGCCGGCGGCGGTGAGTTCGATGACGTCGAGGATGCGTCCCGGCGTGAGCAGCGCGGGCACTTCCGCGTAGCCGACGTGGACGGTGACGAACGAGCAGGTGATTTCCTCGGAGTATTGCATCATGCACGAGCGCGCGGCGTGGGTGCGCGATGCGAAGATTTCCGTGTGGCCGGGGAACTTGATGCCCGCCTTGCTCATCGCCTCCTTGTTGAGCGGCGCGGTGGAAACGGCGGCAACCTGCCCGGCGAGCGCGGCGTCAATGGCGCGGTTCACGTAAGTGTAGCTCGCGTGGCCGGTCGTGGCGCTGATGGCGCCGGGCGTGAAGGCGCCGGGGCCAATGAGGCCGAGGTCGAGCACGCCGGGTTCGCGCGGTGTCTCATGCGCCCACGCTTCCGCGGCAATGACCGGAGCGGCGAAGGGCAGTCCCGCTTTCGCCGCGCACGCGCGCAGCACGGCGGCATCGCCAAAGACGACGGGCGTGCAGAGGCGCGCGAGGTCTGCGTTGGCGAGCAAGTGCAGGCAGACTTCGGGCCCGACGCCCGCGGGGTCGCCCATGGTGATGGCAATGGTCGGCTTCAACTGTTGGGAAGAGTCTGTCATCCTCAGGCCGCGGCGTCACCACCGCAAGCGACGGCGCGGCCGGGGCGTTCGCCGGGCGTCAAAACGCAGAGACCCCTGTTTTCACAGGGGTCTCGTGCATTCCAAACTGGTTGCGGGGCCTGGATTTGAACCAGGGACCTTCAGGTTATGAGCCTGACGAGCTACCGGGCTGCTCCACCCCGCGGTCAATTGCGGGCGCGAATATAGTCACGGACTCCCTCGGCGCAAGCCCCATCTTGGCGAAAAGTGCCGGCGCGATTGCGGCTTCGTCAGTGCGGAAGTTTTGGTGGCTCCCCGGCTGCCGCCGCTTTCGCCGGCGGATTGAAGAAGATCGCGAGCGCGATGGCGGCGACGATGGCGAGTCCCAGTGGGATGAGGAACAAGCTCTGGAAATTGGTCACGCCGTCCTTGGTCACCGAACTGAAGAGTTGCGGGCAAACCGACGCCGCCACGAGCGAGCCGATGCCG
>VHCN01000097.1 GCA_016871675.1 Verrucomicrobiota bacterium | reverse complement strand
TCCCCGGCATAGTTGAGCATTGCCAAGGAAATCTGCTTCAGATTGGACATGCACTTCGCGCCCAACCCACTGCCTTTCGCTTTGGCAAGGCTCGGCAATAACAGTCCGGCCAAGATCGCGATTACCGAACGCTGAACTCCGAAATGAGCAAGATCACGAGGGAAGAAGTGCTGGTCCGGATGCGGGAGCGTTACGCGCGGGCGGGCAAGACACATAAGAGCAAAATCATCACCGAGGCCAGAGCGCTGGAAAGCGCGGGAGGCGAAATGGGGGTGGATCCCACGCGCCCGCGCCAGCCCCTGGGCTCGCGTGCTTTGACTTGACCGCCAGCGTCGCATCGCGTCGCGTCGCGTCGACCGTACGTTTCTCACGCCCGGCCGTTGCGGCGGACGCAGACGAACGCGGTGGCGAGCCAAAGCGCGGCGAAGGCGGACGCGAACCAGAACGCGGTGCGAAACCACGGGGTCTCGGCGAGGTTCTTCGCGCGGAACTCCACGGTGAGCGCCTTGTTCAGCTCGGTCTGCAGCACTTGCGTGAAGCTCAGCAACTGGCCGTGCGTGGGCAGGTTCGCGCGCAACGGCGCCACCGTCGTGGTCGTGATCTCCTGCGCGCGGCAGATCATGTCCCATTGCGCGTCGGCCGCGGCGGCGTCATATGAGACGAGTCCCTCACCGGCCTGCGCGCCTCGTCCGCCCTCCTGGCCTTGGGCACGTTCCTGTTGCTGCTGGGGCGCGGGCATGTCAGTTGGGTTGGCGTTGGCGCCGAATCGGTAACTGTTCTCGGCGCTCCACGCGCGCTGCGCGTCCACGAGGTTGCGGCTTTGCGCGCGCTTGAAGGACATCTCCAGTTCGGCGACTTCCTTCTTCGACTCCTCGTCCTGCACATCCTTGTTCAGCTTCTTGAGCTGCTCCAGGTTCGCGCCGTTCGCGAGGTTGTCCTTGCCCGAAGACACCAGGCTCTTGAGGTTGCCGAGGGCGATCTTGCTCTCGTTGAAGCGCTGTTCCTTCACCTGCGCCTCGCGCCGGTTGTATTCGCCGAGCGAGAAGACCTGCCGCACGGGCTCCACGCCGAGCTTCTCGTGCGTCATGCTGCCGGTGAACTTCGCATACTCGTAATCGGGCGGCAGATACAGGTCCCAGCGCGCGTTCTTGAGCGGCACGTCGAGCGTGGGCGATGCGAGCGCAACGCCGCCGCGCGTCTTCGGGAAGCGCTCCCGCCCCACGTAAGTCACCTCGACCAGAATCGGCGCGTCGTCCGCGCCGGTGCGTTCGAGCGGCAGCATGATGCGGTCGGCCTGCCTGCTCGGGCGCACGGGCTGGCCCGCCACGAACGCGCTCCACACGGTCGCGTCCTTCGGCAGCTTCACCTCGAGGAACTGCCGGCCGTTGTTCCGCACCGCGAGCGTCATCTCGGTCATCATCTGGCCGTCCTCGGCGACGACGGTCATCAGCCGCAGGCTGTCCACGAGCGCCTGCAACACTCCGGCTTCCTGGTAGCGCTGCGCGTTGGCGGTGAGCTTCCAGCCGGGGCGCAGGTAGCGATACGCCAGCAGCACGGAGTCCTTGCCCGACACGCCGGCCTGCAAGCCGCTCCACTCGGGCAGCTCGCGCGGGTCAATCTTGTGCATCTCGCCTGTCGTGCTGCGCTCGGTCACCTGCAACGGCGCGCGGCCGAGCACCGCCACCGCGCCCGTCTCGCGCTCGACCCCGAGCGCCTCGACCACGGGAATCTCCACCGGCGCGTTCGAGCTTCCGGCCTTTCGCGGCTGCTCCCACGTCACCACGAGCGTGAAGGTCCCGCGCACCTTGTTCTGCAACTCGATCTTCCACACGTCGTTGGTCTGGTCGCGCCGCCGGATCGCGCCGCCGGAAATGTCCACGTTCGTCACGGTCACCGGCACGCGGATTTGGAATTCCTTCACCGGCGAATTGGCGATGTCGTATCGGATGAGCACGCGGCCGCTGAGCAGCGTCTCGCTCACGGTCACGATGTTCGCGACCTCGGCGCGAATCCACGATTCGAGCTGCTCGGTCGTCACGGAGAGCTTCCACGGCGCGGTCTCGACGGGCGTGGTGCTGATGAACTTGAACGCCAGCGTCGGCACCTGGTTCATGCCGCGATAAACACCCGCCGGCACCGTCGCCGCGGGAACCTCCGTCGCGCCGTCGAAGTTCTCGGTCTTCACGGCGATGCCCGTGTCGGTGGCGACGGCCACGTAGCCGTTGAGCTTCTCGACGCCGAGCGGGTGCACCGCCGGCACCGCGAGCGACTTGGGCGTTTCCTTCACCGTCTGCGCGAGGATGACCAGCAGCGACACGCTGCCGATGGTGCGCTCGCGCAACGGCACCTCCAGCACGCGCGCCGCGCCCACCTTCTTCTCCGTCCAGTTGTTCACGAGCATGAACGCGCTGCCCCGCGCGCGCATCGCGGCGTCGAAGTAGCCGACGCTCTCGATGCGCCAGCCGTCGGGAATCTGCGCGCGAAGCTGGAAGATGCCGGCCTTCCTGACCGTGTAACTGATCTCGGCCGCGAGGCGGAGTTCCTCCGCCGCGATGCGGAGCCGCTGTGTGATGCCCGCCTCGAGCTGCGCCTGCACCTGCGAGACCTGCGCCGTGAGCGAGAACCCGGGGCGGAAGTAACGCCACACGCCCGCGTTCACCTGCCCGAGCGTCGGCGAGAGTCGCGCGAACTCCGCGGAGTCCACGCGCTGCAACTCGGTGCCGCCCTCGACGCTGACGGTGAGTTCCTCGCCGCCGGCCACGCCGACCAGCCCGGTCTCGCGCTTCACGTCGCCGCTGGCGGCCGTGGTCGAGGGGATGGCGATCTTCACCGCGAGCGGTTGCCCCGAGCCGGGCGCGGGGATGGCCGCGAGCAACTGCTCCGTCTCGAGGGTGAGCTTGTAGCTGGCGGTCGCGCCCTTCACGAGGTCCACCACGAGCGTGTCGTCGGTGAGCAGTTCCCATGTGCGGATGAGCTGCCCCTCGACGCGCAACAGCCGCTGTCCGGCGGGCAGCTTCACGCGCGCCTGCCGCAACTCGCCCTGCGCGATCTGGTAATCAATCACCGTGCGCGCGTTGAGCACGCCGCCGCCGAGCGACACAAGCGTCGAGCTCACCGTGAACAGCGTCGCCTCCATCTCCGCCACGCGCTTGACCCGCGGCGTCCACGTCAGCTCCACCCGGTCCTCGGAGCCGATGATGGCATCGATGCGCGTCTGGTCGCCCGTGGCGACGCGCTGGAACGACACCGCGCTCGGGAACTCCACGTCCGCGTCCTTCTCGTCGAGCGTCGCCGAGAGCTTGCTCGCAAGCGCGGCGGGCAGCCCGAACTGAAGCCGCCGCTTCGCCACGTCGCCGCCGACCTTCGCGGCAAGCTTTACTTCGAGCACGGCCTCGCCGCGGTTGGTGAGCAGCACGCTCACGCGCGAGCCCTCGCGCACGAGCAGCGCGTGGCCGGCCTTGACGCTGAACTCGCGCAACGCCACGTCATCGCCGAACAGCGGGAACGTGACCGGGTTGGTGCTGGCGCTGGCGAGCGTGAGCGCCGCGGTGAACTCGGCGACCTTCTCGCGAATCGTGCCGGTGTAGGTGGCGCTCGTGAGGCTCACGGCGTTCGTTTCGACTGGCGATTGCGGATTGCGGAATGCGGACTGGCCAGATGCCGACGCGCCGAGCAGGAAGAACAGCGCGATGCCGGCGGCGGCGGGCGGGATGGGATTCGACGACGACGAGGACGAAGTCGGATCGGTCGGACCCGTCGGACCAGCCGGGGTCGCTGTCGCGCCGTCGCCTCCATCATTCTGCAATCCGAAATCCGCATTCCGCGTTCTGGCCGGCCACAGCTTCCACGCCACCCAGAGGAACAGCGCGAGCGCGAGCACGGGCGCGGCGGCGATGAAGGCGAAGTGCAGCGTGCGGCTCGCGAGCGCGAGATGTGTCACGCTGCCCAGCCCGAGCGCGAGGCCGAACGCGAGGCGCAGGCTGCTCGACTCCACGCGCCGCCACTCGGCCAGCACCAGCCCCAGCCCGGCGAGGAACGCCACGAGTTGCAACACCGACCGCAGCACGGTGAACACCTTCGCCTTCATCACGGACATCTCGACCGTGAGCGGGTCCCTGCCCGAGTTGAGCACCTTGGTGAAGAGCAGCGGACGTCCCGAGCGGGGCAGGTCAATGCGGATGGACCGGATGCCCGCAACCGTCGCCGCGGCGGGATTGGCGACGGTGGTGAAGCCCTCGCCCGCGCCGACGCCAAGTCCGGCGCCGGCCGGCGCTGGAGAGTTCGCGGAGCCAACCGCGAAGGAATTGCGCGACTCATCAGCCGGCCCGCCAGCGCCACCGGCGGGCTTCGCAGGAGCCGGAAGGCCGGCCATCGGTGGCGTCATCGGCTGCGCAGGAGCCGCGCCGACCGTGAACTCCTCCATGCGCAGCACCGAACCCGCGGCGCGCTCGCGGCGGCCCTGCGCGGAGCCGTCCACGAGTTGGCCACTCTGTTGCGGGCCATTTGCATATTTCGCAGCAGGGCCACCCATCGGCCTTGCGCGTTGTTCAGCCGGGCTCGAACTGCTTCGAGGCATCTCTTCGCCGCCGCGGGTGGCGAAACTCCGCACGTCATCGACGCGCTCGGCCAAAGGCTCGGTAGCGGATTGCGGCATGTAGCCGCCCGCCAATCCAGAGGATTTCACCTGCATCATCATCGGCACGAGGATGGCCCCGAGCACGACGAACACGCCGAACACGGCGACGACTTTCACCGCCCCTTTCATCCCGCGTCGCACAAGCTGGCCGACAAATGACACGGCAAAGAGTGCGACAAAGCCCGCGATGGCGAGGCCGAGGCCCCGCTCGGAGATGAAGTCGGAGTAGTTCTGCACGAACAGGCGCCACGCGTCGCGCAGTCCGTAGCTGAGTCCGCGCGGCGCGGCCATCGTGCCGCCGAGGTCGGTGACGCGGCGCGAGGGCGGCACGTAGAGTTCCCACTCGGCGTAGGTGTTGGGCACGTCGGTCTGCGGCGCGGTGAGGGCGACGGCCTGCGGCCAGAGGCCGCCCTTGAGCGCGTCGAGCTTCTGGGCATAGACGATGTCCACGGCAAAGGCCTCGTCGCGGTTGGCGCCGCGCGGGAGGGAGACGAGGAGCCATTCGCCGTCGCGCTCGGCCTTCATGGGGGCGTTGTTCACGTAGCAGCCCCAGAAGTCGGCCTTGGGTGGGAGCTTGAAGCGCTGCGTCTGCTTGTCGTTGTTTTTCACCATGAAGCTCGCCTGCGTGAGCATCTCGCCCGCGTCGGTCAGCACGCTGGTGATCTGCGTGCGGTCGGCCACGGCGTCCAGCACGCGCTCCTGGTCGTAGCGCGTGGCGTCCACGGTGTGCGCGAAGGCCGAGCCGGTGTAGCGATACGCGAGCAGGACGGGCCGCGTGACGAGCGCGCGGTCGGTCTCGGCCAGTTCGCTCGGGTCAATCACGCGCAGCGGCTCGGCGACGGGGCGCGGCAGGAGCTTGAGGCTCGCCGCGGTGGTCACGGCCACGGAACCGGTCTCGCGCTCGATGCCCTCGGCGTGCGCGCCCGCGAGGTCGAGCGCGGCCTTCTTCGGGTCGAACTGGTAATCGTAGGTCACCACGAGCGTGTAGCCGCCCCACGCCTTGTCCTGGAGGGAAATGGTCCAGACGTTCGAGGCCTGTTCCTTGCGGCGGATGTTCGGGCCGGTGAACTCGATGTTCTTCCAGTGCGCGGGGACGAGGACCTTGAACTCCTGCACGCCCTGGTTGATGAGGCCGAAGCGCATGGTCGCGCTGCCGCCCACGAGACCGTCGCCGATGGTCATGAGGTTGAAGACGTCCGCGACGATGCGCGCGGGCAGGCGCTCGGTCGCGAGCGCCAGGCGCCACGCGGCGTCGTCGGCGGTGAAGGCGAGCAGTTCCTCGCCCGTGCGCTGCGCGAGCTGGGTGACGGGAATCTCGCGGGCGTTCGTGAGCTCGGCGGTCTTGAGCCGGATGCCGGGCGAGCTGGCCGCGCCGATGAAGGCGGTTTCCTTCGTCGCGCCCGCGGGCCGAAGCGCGGCGAGGGCGATCTGCGCCGGGAAGGTCTTGTGCGCCTGTTCGAGCGAGACGTGGAGCGTGCGCATGCCGAGCACGCGCGCGGTGAAGTTCACGCGGATCTTTCCGTCGGCGAGCTTCCAATCCTCGACGCCGTCGCCCTTCACATCGGCGACGACGAAGTTGGTCGGCGCGGCGAACTCGACGTGGTAGATGCCGGCCTTCTCGACGGTGAGCGCGATCGAGTGCGTGACGAGCAGGCGGGTCTCCTCGAGGCGCGCGGTGACGCGGTCGGCGGACTTGAGCACGGGCTCGATACGCTGCACGCGCGCGCCAAGCCCCAGCGGCCAGCCGTGGAAACGATAAGCCGCGAGCGAGCCGGGCGCGGCGTTGACCTGCCGCAGGCCGGTGACGGACTCGACCTCGACGACCGTGTCGTCCACGGACAGCGTGAAGGAGCCGGAGTCGCGCTCGACATCGAGCGGCTGCGGCGGGCGGAGGTTCAGCGAGACGGGCGTGGTCTCGATGGGTTGCTCGGTGAAGAGCGTGAGCGCGTAGGATTTCTCGACCGGCTTGATGAACTCGACGGTGAGCAGCGACATCGGCTCGGCCTGTCCGCCGCCGCCGGGCGGTTGCGCGCCCGCGGGCATGCGCTCGACGCGCCAGTCGCGGATTTGTTCGCCCTGCAACCGCGTGAGCGTCTGCGTGGCCGGGAACGCGAAGGTGAGCTTGGCCACGGGAGCCTGGAGGATTTCGTAGCGCAGCGCGGTGGTGAACTTCACGACGGTCGGCGAGACTTGCGCCGCGGCGGTGGTGTCCACGGTGATGAGCGACTTGCGGGTGATCTCGGTGGTCTTGCTCTGCCAGCGCATCGAGAGCAGCCGGTCGGCGGCGAGGAAGCCCTCGGCGCGCGACTTGTTCTTCTCGTTGTCGAGCGGCGTGCCGCCGAGGAGCTGGACTTCCATGCCCGCGCTTGCGGCCTGCGCGACGACGCTCGCGATGGCGGCGGGCGGGCCGTTGAAGGAGATCGAGTTCCATGGCTCGGCCCTGGTGATTTTCGCGACGACGTCGAACTTGAGGTCGAACGTGCCCGGCGCGCCGACGTGCAGGCGATACTGGCCGGTGCCGCGCACGATGCGCACGTCCTTGGGCAGCGGGCCGGGCAGCACCGCGACGTCGCCGGTGAAGAGCGGCAGCGCGAGGTCGTTCGTGGACTGCGACTCGACGGTGAGGCTCACGGCGAAGCGCGCCTCGGTCTCGCCGACCTTGCCGTCGTAGCGGATGCTGTGCACAACGAGATTCGTGAGCGCGGGGCGGAGGGCGGGCGGGAGCACGTCCACGAGCTTCGGCGGCGCGGTGCCCTTGGAGGAGAGTTGCAGGCCGTTGAGGACGGCGACGCCATTGGGGCCGGGCGCGACTTCGATGATGAGCGGCACGCCAGGCGCGACGGGCAGATCGCGGAACACGACGAACTGATGGCCTTCGACCATCGGCGCGGGCAGCTTCCAACCTGCGGAACTCACGACGGTCATCGGGCCGAAGTTCGTGTTCGCCGAGCGCACGGTGAAGATGGAGTTCTGCTCGCCCGTGGCGTCGGGGTCGGCGTGGCCGTAGAGGTGGAGGTTGTAGCGGCCGGGCTCAAGGCCGGTGATGGTCACGACGATGTTCGATCGGTTCATCGCGAAGATGTAGTTGTCATACATCGCGTCGCCGGTCGAGTTGCCCCACACGCCGGGCGCGTTTGTCACGGCGATGGCGACGGTCGTGGGCGTGCCGTCGGAGAGCTTCACGCTGTCGAGGCGGCTGCCGAGCACAAGCGGCATGCCGGGCGCGAAGCGGGGATTGTAGTGCGTGTAGAGATTCCAGTGGTCGTTCGTGGCGCGGCCCGTGCCGGCGAAACCGGTCTTCGCGCTCGCCGCGCCGACGCCGAAGTCCACGTTGAGGAGCATCTGCGCGCGCGCGGGCAACGCCGCCGCGACGGCGAGGACGAACAGGAACGACAGCGCGAACCCGCGAGTCGGGAGACCCGCGCTCCGGCCGCGCGGCGCGAGCAGCGGCAGCTTCCATCGGCGTGAATCGGCGGACGAGAACGAGCAGGGGAGGCGGCGTGAAGTCTTCATAGGGCTGGACCGGATTGGATCGACAGTGTCAGTTGCAACGGCGTTCGAGTATCAGGTGAATTGCGGAGCGCGGCGACGGTTTGACTGCAGGCGTGTGCTCAAGGTGTCGCAAACTTATCGCAGACACCGCGCCACAACCAGCGCGCGGTAAAAGTGTCGCAAAACATTTGTCAGGACGGATGGCGTTGATCTGCCGCAAAGGACGGAAGAAGGCGCAACAGGGAACGGCTCTGAACCGATGCGCTCTTTGCGTGCTTTGCAGCCAACGCCGCCCGATGCAACGCTTCAACGCCCGGACGTCCACCGCTTCACTCCGACAACCGCGCCTTCGCGCCGCGGACGATGGTCCTCACGACCTGTGCCGCATCCGGGGTGTCGAAACGTTCAATGAGCAGACGGTAATACACGCGTGCCTGCTCCCGGTTTCCTGCCTCCCAAAGCACATCCGCCGCCGACCGCCACGACTGCAGCACTTCCCACGACTGGTCCGGATACTTGTTCGCCACGTCGCCGTATAGACGCACGGCGTCGGCGGTGCGGCCCTGCGTGGCGCGAACGTTCGCGAGACTGCGCAACGCCTGCGCGCACCAGAACGGCTGGTCTTTGTAGCGCGACAATACCCGCTCGTAACCGCGCGCGGCTTCCGTGAGCAACCGCTGCCGCTCCGCCCCGCGCGACTCGGCGGACGGCAGATGAAATTCCTTCGTGGTCGTGTCGAACGCAGCCTTCGCCGCGGCGTGTCGCTCTGCGGAGGTTTGTTTCGGCGTGGTGGCGCAGGCGGCGAGGGCGAGCGGCAGAAGGGTTACAAGGGGTAACCTGGTTGCATAAGTTGCATGGGGACGAAGGCTCGTTGCGATGAACTGCAACCGGCGTGCAGCGGACGCAACCCATGTCACCAGGCAATTCATGCAACTCCCGGGTTACTTCGTCGCATTCGTCCCGAAGCGGGTCGTCAGTTCGTAGGTGAACGTCTTCTTCTCCCGCGGCTTGAGCGGGATCACGAACTTCACCTTCGTCGCGTCCACCTTCTCTTGGGCTTGCGCGGTCACCAGCGTCCAGTCCCCCGCGAAGTTCCGCCGGATGTCCAGCACCACGTCGATCTCCTTGCTGTTCTGCAACTCGAACTGCCACGTCTGCTTGATCGTCCACCCGGCCACGT
>VHCN01000096.1 GCA_016871675.1 Verrucomicrobiota bacterium | reverse complement strand
GAGTTGGTCGCCGAACTCACCGCCGTGATGGACAAGCTCGTGAGCGAAGGCCGCAGCACACCCGGCGCGAAGCAGGCCAACGACGTGCCCGTGAACTGGAAACGCTTCCTCACCGCCGACCCCGCCACCAAGAAAGCCCAGCCCAAGAAAGCGAAAGCTCAATGAACCATTTGCGTTGCTTCCTCTTTGCGATCTTTGCGCTCTCTCGCGGCGACTCAATGGCCGCCTCCAAGCCCAACTTCGTCCTCTGCATGGCCGATGATCAAGGCTGGGGCGACATGGCTTACAACGGCCATCCCGTCGTGAAGACGCCCGTCTTCGACGAGATGGCCCGCACCGGATGGCGCTTTGACCGATTCTATGCCGGCGCGCCGGTGTGCTCGCCCACGCGCGCGAGCGTGATGACCGGCCGCACGCCCAATCGCATGGGCGCGTTTTCGTGGGGCTACAACCTGCGCCCGCAGGAAATCACCGTGGCCGAGGCGCTCAAGACTGCCGGTTACACGACTGGCCACTTCGGCAAGTGGCACCTCGGCTCCGTGCGCGCGGACAGTCCCGTGAATCCGGGCAACAGCGGCTTCGACGAGTGGCTCTCCGCACCGAACTTCTTCGAGGTGGACCCGTTGCTGTCGGACAAAGGCCGTGCCGTGCCATTCAAGGGCGAAGGCTCCGAAGTGATCGTGAAGCGCGCGCTGGAATTCGTCGCGAAGGCGAAGGCCGCGGACAAACCGTTCCTCGCCGTCATCTGGTTCGGCTCGCCGCACGCGCCACACGTCGGCACCAAAGGCGACCTCGCGCTCTACAAGGACCAGCCGCCCAAGCAGCAGCACTTCCTCGCCGAGATCACCGCGATGGACCGCGCGATGGGCCAGCTCCGCGCAGGCCTGCGCGCGCAGGGCGTCGCCGGGAACACCCTGCTTTGGTATAACAGCGACAACGGCGCAATCGCCGAAGGCTCCACCGGCGGCCTGCGCGGTCGCAAGGCGGCCGTCTACGAAGGCGGCTTGCGCGTGCCCGGCTTGATGGAATGGCCCGCCCGCCTCAAACAGCCGCGCGTCATCACCATGCCCTGCGGCACGGTGGACATTTACCCGACGCTGCTCGAACTCGCCGGCGCGACGGTGGCGAAGCAACCGCTTCTCGACGGCATCAGCCTCGTGCCGCTGCTCGATGGGAAAATGAGTTCGCGCCCGCGCCCGATGGGATTCTGGGATTTCGCCATCGCGGGTGTCCGCACCCCGAGCGAAGAATGGATGAAGCGCCTCGCCGCGGAGCAGGCGGCCGGCAAGACCGTTCCGTGGGACGAAGTCGAACCCATCCCGGCCGCGCAACTCCGCACGGATTATCCCGACACGACTTTTGGCCGGCACGCCGCGTGGGTGGACAACGACTGGAAGTTGCACCGCATCGAACCGCGAAACGGCCCGTTGAAATGGGAACTCTACCACCTCGCCTCCGACCGCGCCGAAGCGAGGGACCTGTTCGCCGCGGAACCCGAGCGAGCCGCCAGGATGCAGGCCGAGCTGACCGCCTGGCTCAAGGGCGTGGTCGCGAGCCTGAACGGTGCGGATTACAAGTGAGCCGAATTCCCCCAGGGATGGCTACTGCAGGATGCGGAACATGCTCGCGTAGTCGTCCGTCCAGAGGCGCACTTTGCCGGGCTTGCGCGGGGTGATGTTCGCGGCGTTCATCAGCGCGGGAGATTCAATCAGCGAACCCGGGCGGCCGAGGATCATGAAGGAGGATTCGTAATAGAACCACTCGTCCTCGACGAAATCGTCCGAGACGCCCAGCCACTTGAGCCCGGACGCGCGCGCGAGTTCCTCCACGACGGGCTGCAAGTCGAGGTGGCGGTTGGAAATGTGGATGACGATCAGGCCCGCGGGCTTGAGGTGCCGGAGATAAATGTCGACGGCCTCGCGCGTGATGAGATGCACCGGCACGGCGTCGCTGCTGAAGGCGTCCATGATGAGGATGTCAAACTGCTGCGGCGGTTCGTGCTCCATCGAGAGGCGCGCATCGCCCATGACGATGTCGACCTTCGCCTTGCAAAGCGCGACGTAGGAAAACTGCTTCGTCGCGACCTGACGGACCTGCGGGTTGATCTCGTAAACGCGGACCTTGTCGCCCGCGCGGCCGAACGCCGTCAGCGTCCCGGCGCCGAGCCCGAGCACGCCAATGTGCCGGGGCGCGTCCGCGGGCAGCGCGTTGATCGCCTTGCTCACGCCGCTGCCCGGCCCGAAGTAGGTCGTCGGCATCGCCGCGCACGCGGGGTCGGTGAGCTGTGTGCCGTGCGTGATGCGGCCGTGCAGGAGCGAGTAATAGTGGTGCGAAGTGTTCTTTTCGCCGAATTCGAGGACCTTGAGCACGCCGTAGAAATTGCGGCCCGCATAGGCCACGTTGCCGCCGGAGGACCGCTGCGAGAACCACAGGCCGGGCGCGAGGCCGAGCACGAGCACGGCAACGCACATCGCGGCGCGCCGGTTCCACTCGCGCGCGACCCCGCGACGGAAGTCCACGAAGCAAGCCACGACGAGAACCGTCAACGCGATCCAATACGGCCGGTGAACCTTGAGCGCGACCAGCCACTCGGTGCGCGTCTCGTGATATGCCCACGGGCCGAGCCACGCGCCCGCCACCGCCCCGGCGGCGAGCCCGGCGGCGAGCGCGAAGCTGCGCGATTGCCAGCACAGCACCAGCAGGAGCGCGGCGCAAAGCCACAGGCCAACCGGCAGCTCGGCGTAACTGTCGAACACCTGCGGCGCAACCACCGCCACGAGGAACCCGCCCGCGGCGCCTCCCGCGGAAATCATCAGGTAGAACCGCGTGAGAAACCTGGGATGCGGCCGCAGCCGGTAGAGTTCGCCATGGCAGACCATCGCGCACACGAACAGCGTCGCCGAATACACCACCACCTGCCGCACGATCGAAACATCCACGTCCCCGTGCAACACCCACGCCACCGCGCCCGCGCACAAGGCGAACGCGAACCCGAAGACGCCGCGCGAATACCAGCGCGGATGATCGAACGCGAGAATGAAGGTCACCAGATACAACGCCAGCGGCAGCACCCAGAGGAACGGGATCACGCCGATGTCCTGGCACATCTTGTTCGTCGAGGCGACGAGGAGCAGCGACGCGCAGGCGGGAAGCAGAACCCACAGCACCTGCTGGCGGGAGGACGGGCGCTCTGCGGTTTCGCCAGCAACGGAAACTTCCGCGGGCGACGCGGGTTGAGGCGCAGCTTCGGCCGGCGGCGCCTTCCAGAGCTTCGCCACGCACCACGCGGTGAGGGCGACGTAGGCGACGAGTCCCCAGCCCCACATCGAAGCCTGCCCGCGCCGGGAAAACTCGGGCTCGAAATAAAACGGATAGCTCACCAGCGCGAGCAGCGAGCCCACGTTGGACAGCGCGTAAAGGCGCCACGGCGACTCCCCCGGCTTGTGCCGCCGGAACCACTCCTGCAACAGCGGCCCCGTCGAGGACAGCGCGAGATACGGCACCCCGATGCTCGCGACCAGCAGCAGCAGGATGTGGCCCGTGGGATTCTCCAGCGCGCCGGGCTTCCAGGAATCCCCCGGCGTGATGGGCAGCGATGCGAGCGAGAGTCCGAGCAGCGCGCCGTGAATCACCCACTGTCGGCGCGACGGAAGCCGGGTGAGCGCGTGCGCGTAAGCGTATCCACCGAGCAACAGCACTTGAAAAAACAGCATGCAAGTCGTCCACACCCCGGGCCCGCCGCCGAACCACGGCAGGATGTATTTCCCGATGAGCGGCTGGACTTGGAACAACAGGAACGCGCCGGTGAAGATGGTCAGGGCGAAAGGCAGCATGGGTTGGTGGCCGCATGAACACCGTGAAAGCCGGACGGTTGCCCGCGGAACCGGCCGGGATGCTGCGGGTGCGTCGACTCTGAGGAAAGAAGAAAGGGGCGCGGTTTTGCCGGCCTTGAAGTCGAGCGCGGTGACCTTGCCGAAGGTGTCGCCGAAAACGAGGTGCGACGCGTCGGGCGTGAAGGCGAGGGTGAAGACGTCCTCGGTGTGCTCGTGCTGTGCGACGGGTCGGCCGTCGGCGGCGTTCCGCACGCACACGAACCGGTCGCGGCCGCACGGGGCGAGCAATGCGCCGCCGGCGGAGATGGCGATGCGGCGGCCTTCTGCGCGGCTTCGTCGGGCTGTTCGATGGCGGCCTGCTGCTTCTCGACGACATTCCAGCGGAACACGGACGGGGCCATCGGGCCGGAACAAAGAAACTTGCCGCACGGGCTGAAGCGCGCGGACAGGAGCTGGCGGGTGGCTTGGAACGACTTGAGTTCCTCGGGCGCGGGCGGGTTGGCGGGCTTGTCGTTCACGCGAGGGCCTCCTTGATGGGCGCCATGTCGTCGTGCGCGATGGGCAGCGGCTGGCCGTGGTTGCCGAACTCGGTTTTCTTCGGGTCGATGCCGAGCGCCCGGAACCGCGTGTGGGCGGCGCGCGCGGCACGTGGTGGAACTCGCGCCACCGAAGCGGGCGTGAAGCCGCGGGCGCGAAGAAGAGAGTTGGCACCCGTCCCGGCGCTGCTACCGTCCGGGCGTGCGCACCACTTTCATGCTGCTCCTCGGCGCGGCGCTCTGCCTCGCGCCCAAGGCAGCGGTCGGCGCGGAGGGACGCGTGATGAAAGTTCTTCCACACTTGCTCGACCTCGAAGGGCGCCAAAGCCTTTCGCCGAGTCTCTTTGAGCGCGACGCCTACCAGTCGTTGTTGCGGCGCAACCCGGCGCTCGTCTCGGGCGTGCGATTCGACGTGCAGTGGAAGGCCTCGAAGTCCACAACCGGGAAACTTCGCCTCAGGCTCGAAGTCATCGGCAGCAAGGGCACATCGACCAAGCCGTCCAGTTTCGAACTCGCGCTGGCGCCGTCCGGCGCATTCGGGACATGGTCGGCAATCACGCTCGACAAGGATGTCTACAAGCAGACGGGAGAGGCCGCGGCATGGCGCGTGACGCTGTGGGACGGCGACCGATTGCTCGCCGAGCAAAAGTCGTTTGTGTGGTGAAGCGCGCACCCGCGCTGGCGCGGCGTTGCGGCTCAATCCGACCCGACTGCCTTAGCCGACGATGCCGCCGGTGCTGGTGAAGATGCCCTCGAACATCATCTTCACGCGCTGGGGGACGTTGGCGCGTTCGAATGCGGTTTCCTTCGTGATCCGTCCATCCATGCACAACTTGTAGACCGACTGGTCGAAGCTCTGCATGCCGTCGCCTTCGCTGGCCTCGATGATCTGGGAAAGTTTGCCGAGCTGGTTTTCCTCGATTGCCTTCCGGATGGTGATGGTGTTGATCATGATCTCGAGGGCCGGGGTCATCTTGCCGTCGATCGTCGGGCACATGCGCTGGCAGCAGACGGCGCGAAGCGTCGAGGAGAGCTGCTTGCGGACCGTGTCCCGCTCATCCTGCTTGAAGAACTCAAGGATGCGGCCGACGGAACTCGAGGCCGTCGTGGTGTGCAACGTGGAAAGCACCATGTGGCCGGTGTCCGCCGCGCCGATGGAGGCCTGAAAGCTGATGGCGTCACGCATTTCACCGACCATGATGATGTCGGGATCCTGCCGCAGCGCGCTCTTGAGGCCGCGCTGAAAGCTCATGGTGTCGAGCGTGATTTCGCGCTGCTCGATGATGCTCTGGTTTTCCTCGAACATGTATTCGATGGGGTCTTCGAGGGTGACGATGTGCCGCCGGAAATTCGCGTTCACGTGCTCGATCATCGCGGCGAGCGTGGTGGACTTGCCGCTGCCCGTCGTGCCAGCCAGGAGGATGATGCCGCGTGGCGACTCGGCGATGGTCTTGAGCACTTCGGGCAGGCCGAGCGCCTCGAAGTTCGGCACCTGGTTCTTCACGTAGCGCATCACGATGCCCCACTTGCCGCATTGCTGATAGACGTTCGTCCGGAAGCGGCCCACGCCGGGCCACGAGTAGGAAAAATCCGTCTCGCGATCCTTGATCAATCCCTCGATCAAATGCTTGGGGGTGATGACCATGATGACCGATTCCATCCACTCCTGCGTCGGGATGAAGTCGGTCGAGCGAAGCTGGCGGCTGATGCGGTAAGTGGCAGGACTGCCCACCTTGATGTGGCAGTCCGAGCAATTGCTGTCCACCCCGAGTTTCAGGATGGAATTGAAATACGCGTGGGCTTCGTTGGCAGGTGCGGGCGTGGGCGCTGGCGTTGACATGCGCCGACGCTACCAAAACCGCCTCCGGTCACGCCAGAGGGGAAATCGCCGCCTGTTGAAGCAGGCGCTCCGCGGCGGGGGTCATGCCCATGAGCACGACACTCACGGCAAATCCCGCGGCGTGCGTGCCCCGGCAGGCGACGACCACGCCGGTGGCCTGCTCGCGGTGGCCGTCGCGCGGCGAATGCATGTCGAGCGTGAGCTCGGTCCATTCGTCCAGCGGAGTGGGGCTCCGGAACTCGATGCCGTTCCTGCGAACGAGCAGCGAATCTGCGGGGAGGGTGAACTGCGTCTCGCGAGTCTGGATGGTGAACGGCTCGAAGACGCACGACGTGTCGCGTTTGCTGGTGGTCATGTCTAACGGGTGGCCGAATCTAGCACACGGTTTTCGCGGGTCAAACTTCCGGGTGAACTATTTTCACCACTCAATCACCGCCGCGCCCCACGTCAGCCCCGCGCCAAAGGCCACGAGCAGCACAAGGTCCCCGCGCTGCACGCGCCCGGTCTCGACCGCTTCATCCAGCGCAATCGCGACGGAGGCCGCGGAGGTGTTGCCAAATTTGTGGAGGTTGACAAAGACCTGCCCGGGCTTGGCGCCGAGGCGGTCGCCGACCGCGTCGATGATGCGCTGGTTGGCCTGATGCGGGATGATGCACTTGATCTGCGAGATATCGAGTTCGCAGCGGGCCAGCGCCTCGCGGGCGGCCGTGCACATCGCATTCACGGCGTTCTTGAAGGTCTCCTTGCCATCCATACGGAGGAAGTGCATTCGGCCCCGCACCGAGTCCGCCGTCGCGGGCATCTGGCTGCCGCCGCCCGGCATCGAGAGCAGAGAGGCCTTGTTGCCGTCCGCCCCCATGCACGCCGTGAGCAGGCCGTGCGAATCAGGCCGGTTCATCAGGATCGCCGCGCCTGCGCCATCGCCGAACAGCACGCAGGTGTTGCGGTCCTCCCAGTCGATGATCGAGGAGAGTTTCTCCGCGCCAATCACGAGCACGCAATCATAGGTGCGCGACATGATGAACTGCTGGCCGACTTCGAGTCCGTAGATGAACCCGGAGCAGGCGGCCTCCAGGTCAAACGCGGCGGCGTTCCGCGCGCCAATTTTCTGCTGGACGAGGCAGGCCGTCGCGGGAAACGGCATGTCGGGCGTGATGGTGGCGACGATGATGAGCTGCACCTGCTCGGGCGACACGCCCGCTCGCGCGAGCGCCCGCTTCGCGGCCTCGGCGCCGAGGTCCGAGGTGAACACATGATCCGCGGCGATGCGGCGCTCCTTGATCCCCGTGCGCGTGGTGATCCACTCGTCCGTCGTGTCGACGAGTTGCTCGAGTTGTGCGTTGGTCAACACGCGATCCGGGAGGCTCGCGCCGACGGCGGCGATCGAGCACGTCCGCCCCTGGAAATCGTGGGCCATGCGCGGGTTCCTGAACTTCTTGGTGGAGCTCATGCGTTCACAGGTTGTCCCGAGGTCTGCGCGTCGTGCCTGGCTTCCTCGAGGGCGCCGTGCGCGGCCGCCATTTCACGGAGGATGGCACCGTTGACATTGTGCTCGATGGCATCGCACGCCACGCGGAGGGCATTGAGAATCGCCTGCTCGCGGGACGAAGCGTGTGCCTTGAAGACCAGTCCGTTCAAGCCGAGCATCGGCGCGCCGCCGTGGTTTTCGGAATCGAGCCGGCGCTTGATCGCGAGAAATGCATTCCGGCCCAACAGCGCGCCGAGCTTGCGCCTGGGGTTGAGCATGAGCTCGCGTTTCAACCACGCGAAGATGCCCTTCGCCATGCTCTCGCAGGTCTTCAGCACGATGTTCCCGGTGAAGCCGTCCGTGACGACGACATCGAACTTGTTGCTGAACAGGTCATGCCCCTCGATGTGGCCGGCAAAATTCAAGTCGAGCTTCCGGCAGATTCTCAGTGCCGCCTGCGTCAACTCCGTGCCTTTGTTGTCCTCGGTCCCGTTGCTCAGGATGCCGACGCGCGGCGATTTGCAGCCGCCGATTTCGCGCATGTAAACGCTGCCCATGATGGCGAACTCCGCAAGGTGCCACGGCTTGCACTCCACGTTCGCCCCGGCGTCGAGCAGCACGAAGTCACTCTCCGGCGCGGGTATCACGGTCGCAATCGCGGCGCGACTCACGCCGGCAAGCGTCCGCAATCGCAACGTCCCCGCCGAAAGTATCCCGCCGGTGTTGCCGGGCGAAATCACCGCGTCGGCCAGCCCGTCGCGGACCAGTTCCACCGCGCGCGCGATGGAGCAGTCCTTCTTGCGCCGTAGCGCATCAACGGGTTTGTCCTCCATCGAAAGGACTTCAGAAGCGTTCACAATGCGCACGCGCGAGCCCGGTCCACCGGTGGCCGCGAGAGCCCGGGAAACCTCTTCCTCCCGACCCACGAGGATGACTTCCGAAAGCCGCGGGTTGGCCTCGAGCGCCAGACGCGCACCTCGGACGACGACCGCCGGGCCGTGGTCGCCGCCCATGACATCCAACGCGATGCGCATAAATGGAACGGCGCGGAGGTTGGACCATCCGCGCCGATCGCTGCAGCAAGCCTACCCGGCGGCCTGGACAGTGATGACCTGCCGGCCCTTGTAAAAGCCACAGCCCGGGCAGACCCGGTGCGGAAGGCATGGCGCAGCGCACTGCGGGCACGGCGAGAGGTGCGGGAGCTTGAGCACGCTGTTGTAAGCCCGGCGCATCCGCTGCCGGCTCGTCGAAGGTTTTCGCTTTGGAACGCCCATGGTTCAGTCTTTCAACTTCAGTTTGTCCAGTTCATCCCAAGGCGACGGAGCTTCGCGGCTCACGGCGGCTCCGGATCCAGTTTGGCTGCCTGCGGGCGGATTGGACAGGCCGCGACATTCAGGCTCACACAGCGGATGCTGCGGTAACTGAAGCAGAATATCCTCGCGAATTTGGGGCGTCAAGTCCACCGCATCGGCCACGACGGGCACGGCGTCGTTGCCCTTCAACTCCAAATGCGCGGCCCATTCACGCAAATCCATCACCTGCTCGAACGGCTTCAAGCACCGGGCGCACTCGCAACGGAGCGCAAGCCGCAGGCGACCCTGAACGAGGATCGACCCCTCCATCAACTCGGCCTGCAGCCAGTGTTCGAGGAACTCCGCAGGATGAATCAACTCGTCCAAGCCGGCCAAGCCAAGCTCTGAAACCGACGTCCGCCCATCGAGCGCGACGGGCGCGCGGATGAGTTCATTCACGTTGAGAAGCAGCGACATGTTGACATGGGTCCTGACCGCCTCCGCGTCCTCAGGAACGCATGGCAGCCCTCGACGGACGGCCTTCCTTCCAGCCGGTTGGCGCAAGTTTGTTCTTCAACGCCCGGCCGACCGCCGGCGGCACAAACGCGCGGACGTCCCCGCCCAGTCGCGCTATCTCCTTCACCAGCCGCGAACTGAGAA
>VHCN01000095.1 GCA_016871675.1 Verrucomicrobiota bacterium | reverse complement strand
GATTGTCCCCGGTCTTGTAGAGCACCTTGCCCGCATTGGTCACCTCGATCATGCGCGCCTGGGAAAACGGGCAGCGCAAGAAATACTGGATGAGGCGCTGGATTCCCGCCCGATCGCCCGCCTCCAAGCGCACGCTCTGGTCCACACTGAAGCCCGAATGCTTCCAGGAACGGATGTTGGCGACCACCTCCTCGGTAATCTTGCCCTCGGCCAGCAGCAGCGCGAAGACCTCTTGTTCCCACAGCTTGAGGAACGGTTCGCTCGCCAGCTTGGGCAAGGGCAGGAACGTGCCGCCTGCCTGTGCGTGGCCGCACGCAGACAGGTCGGGCAGAAACACTCCAATCAGCCAGGAACCGTCCTCGCGCTTCTTGGCTTCCGGCTTGGCGCGTTCGCCTTGTGTCGGAAACTCGCCCACCACCGCTTCCATCAAGTCGTTCAGCGTGACCAGGCCGACCATGCTTCCGAACTCGTCCGTCACCAGCGCGATGTGCTTGCCGCTCTGCTTGAACGTCTCGACGAGCTGCAACACCGTCTGCGACTCCGGCACAATGAGCGGCGGGATCATCAGGTCCTTTAGGTTCACGCCCACACCGGCGGCGAGGTTGGCGTAAATCGCCTTCACGGACACCGTGCCGACGGTGTGATCGCGATTGCTCCGGTAAACCGGGAAGTGCGAGTGATTGCTCACCACAATCTTGTGCCAGACCTGTTCGTGCGGATCGTCCTGATTCAACCAGATGACCTTCGGGCGCGGGGTCATGATTTCGCGCACCGGCAACTGGTCGAGTTTCAGTGCGCTGTCCACGATTTGGCTTTCCACCTTGTTGAACGCGCCCGCCCGGACCCCCTCTTGCATCATCACGCGGACTTCCTCCTCCGAAACCGTCACTTCCTTCCCCGGTTTGGAACCAAGCACCCGCAGCAGGCCCTCCGTGGACACGCTCAGGAAACTCACCGCTGGCCCGGCAGCTCTCGAAAGCCAGTTCATCGGCCGCGCGACCATCATCGCGATCCCTTCCGGGTTGCTCAAACCGAACCGCTTCGGCACGAGTTCCCCGATCACCAGCGAGAAATAGGTAATGACCAGCACCACGATGGCGAAGGCGATCTTGTCCGCGTAACCGGCCAGGAAGGATGCCTGCCCGATCCACCCGGCCAGTTCGGTCGCCAGGGTGGCGCCGCCAAAAGCCCCCGCGAAGATGCCCACCAACGTGATGCCGATTTGCACCGTCGAAAGAAAGCGGTTGGGCGACTCGGCGAGGTCCAAGGCCAGCCGCGCCTTCGCGTTGCCCAGGTCGGCCAGTCGCCGCAAGCGCGCTTTCTTCGCGGACACGACGGCAATCTCTGCCATCGCGAACACGCCGTTCGCGATGAGCAGCAGCAGAATGACGGCGGTTTCAAAGGCAATTCGATTCATGCACTGATTCTAGCCGGGGTTGCTCCACCTCGAAAGGTTGCACTTCAACCGGGCCGGCTCTTTCGAGATTGAATCAGTTTTGGGGTGTCTCCTTCGCCGGGTCCGCTGCCCTGGTTCCGGCGGGAGAGGGAACGGACGCCGCGAGCGCCGCCGCCTCGCCGCCGGCTCCAAGGGCCGGGGTGTTTTCCGCAACCCGGGCTCCGTTGACGATCGCCGCCCCACCAACGGGGACATAGTCTGGCGCTACGGAGCCCAGGCTCATGATGAATTTGATGCCGTCAGCCACCGACATGTCGAGTTTGACGATCCGCGCTTTCGGCGCCAGGACGATGAAGCCGCTGGTGGGGTTGGGCGTGGTGGGCACGAAGACACTGACCACTTCCTCCCGGGTCTTGTGCTGCACCTCGCCGTGCTGGTCCCCGGTGATGAAGCCGATCGAGTAAAGCCCGGCGCGGGGAAACTCGATCAGCACCACTTGCTGGAACGCCGTGTTCTTGCTGGAGGTGAACGCCTCGTTGATTTGCTTGAGCGCGCCGTAGATTTTGTTCAGCAGCGGCACGCGCAGGAGCAGGTCGTCCGCCAGGCGAATCAACTTCCTGCCGAGATAGTGGCGGGCGAATCGTCCGACCAGCGTGATCAGCCCGATCGCCAACGCCAAGGCGCACAAGCTCCAGTACCAATGCATCGGCCCTTCACCCCCGCGCTCGTGAGTCCAGGCCTTCGGCAGGAAGAAGAGTAGCGCGTCGGTGACATTCGAGACGGTGCCGAACAGCCAGACGACGGCGCCAATGGACAGCAGAGCAGGCAAGACCACCGCGAGGCCGGTGAAGAAATTTGCCTTCCAGTGGGCGAGAGGTTTTTTCATCGCGATTGAGGAGTTGCGTTTGGCGGCGGTTTCAAAGACCTGAATAGCGCCGCCAACAGGGGTGGAACCAATGGGTTTCGGCAGAAACGCCATTCAGGTCCGGCCCGCGCCAGCGGGGCCAGGCGGCGGCGGCGGGGCCGAAACTCAGCCAGTGCCCCAACGCCACATCGAGGGCGTCAGGCCAGACCGCACGCCGGACTGCCAACGAAGAGGGGGGACGGGACATCATGTGCATATCACGGATGGAGGTAGGTGGATTGGAGGCCCAGCGGCAGGCCCAGCGCCCAATAGACCAGCAGCAGCACCGTCCACGTCGCCAGGAAGAGCACCGAGTAAGGCAGCATCGTCGCCACGAGCGTGCCGATGCCGGTGCCTTTCACGTAGCGCTGGCAATAGACGACGATGAGCGGGAAGTAAGGCAGCAGCGGCGTGATGATGTTGGTGCTCGAATCGCCGATGCGGTAGGCGGCCTGGGTCAGTTCGGGCGACAGCCCCAGTTGCATCAACATCGGCACAAAGATGGGCCCCAGCAGCGCCCACTTGGCCGACGCCGAGCCGATGAGCAGGTTCACCATCGTGCTCAACAGAATGACGCCCACGATGGTGACCTGGCCCGGCAGTCCCAGACCTTTGAGGAAGCTGGCCCCTTCCACCGCCAGCAGCGCGCCCAGGTTCGACTCCCGGAACACGTAAGTGAACTGCGCCGCCGCAAACGCCATCACCAGGTAATAGCTCATCGCCCCCATGGACTTGCTCATGCCCTTGATGACGTCGCGATGGTTCTTCACCGTCCCCGCTGCGTAACCAAACGCCACGCCCGGCAGCAGGAACAGCAGAAAGATCAGCGGCACAATCGAGTCCATGAGCGGCGACCCGTGCGCGGTGAGGGAGCCGTCGCGCGTGCGCAAGGGTGATGCCGCCGGCGCCGCCGCCAGCACGAGCACCGCGACGCCGATGACCATCGCCCCCAAACCCACCCACAGCCCCCGGCGTTCGGCGGGCGAGAGGGTGCCGAGCGCGGGCTGATCGCCGGAGTTGCCGTCCACGGGCAAGCGGCGCAAGCGCGGCTCGATCACCCAATCGGTCAGCAGCCAGCCCACGGCGACGATGGCAAGGCAGGATGCGCTCATGAAATACCAGTTGCAGAGCGGATTGACCATGCGTCCCGGCGCAATGATCTGCGCCGCCGATTGCGTGAAACCTTGCAAGAGCGGATCAAGACTCGAGGGCAAAAACGTCGCGCTGAACCCGCCCGACACCCCGGCGAACGCCGCGGCGATCCCCGCCAGCGGATGCCGCCCCGCCGCCATGAAGATGATTCCGCCCAGCGGAATCACCAGCACGTAGCCCACGTCGCCGGCGCTGTGACTGAGAATGGCGACCAGCAGCAGCGCGGGCGTCAGCCAGCGGCGCGGCGTCAGGACCAGCAGGCCCTTCAGCAACGCGCTGATGAAGCCCGTGTGTTCCGCCACGCCCACCCCGAGCATCGCCACCAGCACGACTCCCAGCGGCGGAAACTCCGTGAAGGTCTTGACCATGCGCGAGAGAAACTGGGTCAGCGCGGCGCCGCTCAACTGGTTCTTGACCTGGATGGGCTCGCTGGCGGTGATCTGGCCGGCAGCGTCGCGAACCACGGTGCGCGGATCCATCTCGGTGAACTGCACCGGCGCCAGCAGCGCCGAGAGCAGCCACGTCAGCGCCATCGCCATGACGAACAGCACCGCGGGGTCGGGCAGCTTGTTGCCGGCCCATTCAATGCCGTCGAGGAACCGCTGTGCCGCGCCCCGGGCGGGCGCGGTGGTTGAAGGGGGGTTATTCATGGGAACAGGTGCAGCCATGAAACCACCGCTGCCCGGCGTCAGCAAGGCCCGGACGAACCAGGGGCTGGAAGGTCCGCTTCATGCGCTCAAAATGCCGAGGCGCGCGGGCCGCAAGCTTCGCCACGCCCATGCGCCCAGCGCGCCAGCCAGCGCAAGCATTCCGGCCAGGCTGGCCAGCACGCGGCCCATCCAGACGCCGGCCGGTTCTTCACGGAATGCGAAGCGCGGCAGCTTGTCGAGGTCGGCCATCGTGATCGGTTCGCGCTTATGAATGCGCGGTGTGAAAAAGTCGGACACGGCCTGCCGCAGCCCGCCGACCTGTTCGCGGAAGGCGCGGTGCCGCCAGTAGCCGGTGCCGGCCAGATCGGTCAGCGCCTCCTGTGCGGCGATGGCGGGCGAGAGGAAACGCCAGCGGGCGACCGCGGTTTGCTGGCGGGCGAGTTGCGCGTCGAACTGCTGGCGCACCGGATCGAGGGCGCGGGCCACTTCGCTTTGCACGGTGAGATGTTGCGCGGCGAAATCGGCCTGCTGTCCGGGCGGGGCCAGCTCCGGATGATCGCGGTAGAACGAGTTGAGCAATTCCCCGCCGCGCTTCTCCGCTTCGCCCGAGGCCTTGCGTCCCGCCGCCACGAGTTCCGGCCGCGAAGGCGTGGGGTAAAGCGTTTCCACGGTCACGTTCAACAGCGTGGGCGCCACGAGCACGAGCACCACCCACGCGGCGCCCAGCGCGGTGGCCGCGCCCGCGGCGCTGTGCGCGACGGCGTTGACCGCCACGGCCATCGCCAGCCAGAACAGTCCGTAGGTCAGCACGACCCCCAGCGCGAGCATCAGCCGCGCGGCCAAGCTTTCCGAGCCTCCGGAGAGACCCGCCGCCAGGGTGGCGAGCGCCGCGAGTGTCAGCATGGGCAATCCGCGGGCCAGGGCGCGACGCGCCATCCAACGCCACGGCGTGATGCCCTGGGCCAGGGCCAGCCGCAGCGTGCCGGCTTCCCGGTCGCCCGCCATGAGGTCATAGACCAGCGCGAGGAGAAACAACGGGAAGAGCCACACCAGCACGAAGGCGAGGTCGAAGCGCCCCGCCATCAGATGCGACGGATTCTCCAATTCGGAGCGGGTGTCGGCGGGCGTGGCGAGTCGCCAGAGTACGACGGTTTCGTGCCCGGGCGACAGGTCGGACTGGCCTGTGGCCAGCAACGGCAGCGGCGCGGGGGGCAACACCGCCGTCGTTCCGCGCCCGGCGATGGCTTTGGGGTCCACCGGTTGTTGGCCCAGCACGTCGCGCAGTTGCCTCTGGAACTGCTCGGAGTCTTGCGTGAGCGCGGTGGCGACTTCGCGATGACCCTGGGCCGGGCCCGAGCCATTCCAAAGGCCATAGCCAAGCGCGGCGGCGAACAGGCCGAGCAGCATCCACGCGGCGCGTTCGCGCGCGAGCAGCCGAAGTTCGAGGTGAAAGAGGCGCGAGGTCATGCTCAATTCGGTTTCAGTCGCGGCACGACGAGCAGCAGGGCGGCCCAGGCGCCGGCGGCCCAGAGGAACAATACCACCAGTCCCGGCGCGGCGGCGCGCAGGGCGTGGGCGGACGGCGGCGGGTCGTAGCGGAAGGCGGGCAGCTTCTCCCAGACCTCGCGTCCGACCACGCCGCCGTGGCCGGCGCTCACCGGGGTGTTCATCATCTCCTCGTTGAGCACACGCACATAGTTGCGGCGATGCTGCTCGGCGGCGACGGAAAAATGGCGGTGATGCGTGAAGTCCGTCCCGGCCAGCGCCATCGAGGCGGCGCGCAAGCCCAGCAGCGGCGCAACCAGACCCGCGCACGTGACCAGGCGGTCTTGCGATTCGAGACGGTCCCAAAGCCGGCCGAAGTGATGGTCGAAGACCTCGCCCGCCATGCGTTCGCTCTCCAGCATGACCAGGCCATTGAAGTTGAACGGCAGCTCCTCGAGGCGCGTCTTGCCGTGCTTCTGCAGCGTTTGCCGGGCGAATTCCTGCAGCCGCTGGTTGCGTGGATTATGGCCGTCGAGTCCTTCCTGCACGGCCTTGTTCATCGCGGATTCGAACTCGGCCAGCTTCGGCGTGGGCAGGAGCCGTTGCGCGAGGTCCGCGCCGAGGCGCGGAGCGAGCACGGCGTTGGCCGCCCAGCCCACCAGCAGCACCGCCAGCGCGGCGCGCGCGGTGGAGGCGACCGCCGAGACCGCGAGGCACACGCCGAGAATGGCGGCGAGATAAAGGGCGTAGGCTCCGCCGAGCCAGGCCAGGCGGATCCAACTCCCACCGGCGTCGCCCCCTGGACTTTGCGCCAGGGCCACGGCGCCGCACAACGCGACGGGGAGCAACAGCGCCCCCAGCGCGGCCGCGAGGCCGAGCGCTTTGCCGAGCACCAGGTCGCGCGGGCGCACGCCGAGGCTCAGGACTTGGCGGAGCGTGCCGCGCTCGCGTTCACCGGCCAGCGCGCCGAAGGTGAGCAGAACGACGAGCAGCGGCACGAGCAGTTGCAGGCCGGTGGCGGCGGTCAACTCGCCGAAGCGGCGCATGGCGGTGGTGTCCTGCGCGGGAAGGAAGGCCGCCTGATTCTGGCGGTGCGCTTCGAGGAACACCGTCGTGCCGACGAAAGGCTCGATGCCCCGATCGAACACGGCCAGCGGCGCGAGCGGCTTGAAGACATAGACGCCGTAATGGCCGGCCGAGTGGGAGTTCTTCTCGCCCTGGTTGAGCCAGCTCTCGCGTTCCAGGGCGGCGGCGGTGGCGCGCTCGGCGCGGGTGCGCTGGACCTGCTGCCACGCCAGCAGCAGCGCTACCCCGAGCAGGAGGACGACGACGGTCGCAGCGATGCGGAAGCGTCCGTCGCGCCAGGCGTCGAGGAATTCCTTGTGGGCAATGGCGAGAATCATGCGCGGAGATGTTCCAGGTAGAGCTTTTCCAAATCCACGTGCTGGATGTCCTTCACGACGTAATCGCCGGCCAGTTGGCCATTGAGCAGGATGCCGATGCGGGTGGCATCCTCCTGCGCGCGGAACAGATCATGCGTGGCCATCAGCACCGCGACCCCCTGCCCGGCGAGCTTGCGCAACAGTCGCGAAAACTCGTGCGACGCGGCGGGGTCGAGGCCGGACGTGGGTTCGTCGAGCAGCAAGGCTTTGGCTTCGGTGGCCAACGCGAGGGCGATGCCGACCTTCTGGCGCATGCCTTTGGAATAGGTGGCCACGCGGCGGTCGGCAACCTCTGCCGGCAGGCCGGCGCGCTTGAGGAGCAGGAGCAACTCGTCGCGCGTGTGCCGGCGCCCGCCCAGCGTGCTGAAGTAATCGAGGTTCTCCACCCCGGTGAAGCGCGGGTAGAGCATGACCTGTTCGGGGATGTAAGCCAGTTGCCGGCGCGCGGCGAGGGGATCCGCCGCGACGCTCGCGCCGTTGACGCGGGCCTCGCCCGCGTCAGGCGTGAGGAAGCCGAGCAGGAGGTTGATGGTCGTCGTCTTGCCCGCGCCGTTGGGGCCTAGCAAGGCGAACACTTCGCCGGGCTGGATGTTCAGGTTGAGTTCGTTGACGGCGGCGTGGCCGTTGAAGTGTTTGGTGAGTTTAAGCGTTTCGAGCATAGGCAGCGGTGGCGTTGCCGGGTCGCGGCGGCAGGTTCGCGAGCCTCACCGGGCCGCGCGGGCCGGGGTGCCGCCGGGCGTTGGGGATTGCGGGCTGCTGAGGTAGCGGAACAGGTCCGAGTCCGCCGGCAGCACCAGCGTGCTGCGTTTGCCGACAAACTGTTCGTAGGCCTGGAGACTGCGCACGAAGGCGTAGAACTCGGCGTCCTTGCCGTAGGCCTCCGCATAGACGCGCGTGGCGGTGGCGTCGCCTTCGCCGCGGAGTTTCTCGGCGTCCTGTTTGGCCGTGGCCAGGAGGATGGTGCGTTGTTTGTCGGTTTCGGCTTTGAGCTTGGCGGACTCCTCCTCGCCTTCGCTGCGGTAGCGTTTGGCCTCGCGCTCGCGTTCGGCCTGCATGCGCTGAAAGACGCTCTGCTGCACTTCGGCCGGCAGGTCGGCGCGCTTGATGCGGACGTCCACCACCTCGATGCCGAATTCCTTGGCCTTCTCGCGGGTGGTCTTGGCCACGTTACTGACTGATAACTGATAGGCATTTGCTTTTTCGACGTGGCTGGAGTGTGCCGGGCTGGGGGTGGCCATTCAAGGCGAAACGCGGCAGAATTGTCCCCTGCCAAGTGCCTGGTCGGCGTTTCGGGGCTGCAGCCTCCAGCAAGGCCGCTCAGGGCACCACAGCGGCTGGAAAGGGTGTTGGCGCTGACCGTCCAGGGTGCAGTTCACCGTCGAGCAGATGCCCCGCCGCGCGCCCGGCGCCACTGCCCCACCGGTTCCGCTGGCCCTGAGCCTCAGAGCGTGTCCGAAAATTGCGCGGGGTCCTGCGGCGAGGGATTTTGGCTGTGGCCAAGGCGGCGAGGTCCGAGCATCCCCAACGCGGGCTGTAAGGACCGAGCCAACGCAGGCCACGGACAAAAGACCCGCCGCCCGGAGGGTTTTCGCGCAATTTTCGGACACGCTCTCAGCCCGCAACCGAGACCTTCGCCGAGGGCGGGGCGCGTGCCGCTTGCTCCTCCCACAGTCCGCAGTGGCGCAGAATCTTCTCCACGACCTCAGTCTGCCTTCGCTCGACCTGCCTGCCGGCAGGCAGGTGAAGGCGATGATTTTCATCTCCGCGCCACACTTGGGACAGCGAATTGGGTCCGACGCGTACACCTGTTTGATCAGCGCCGCCCAGCCTTTGCGAGCCTCCCGCGCCGAGGGGGACGTTTTCGTAGGAGTGCATCGTTAATTTACTTTAGTCACAGATTGGACACTGATTAATTTCGGCTAGGTGCTCGCCCAACTTGAGTCTTTATCGGTGTTCAATCGGTGTTTCATCAGTGGTCGAAATCATTCCGCCTTCGGGTTATCGCCTTCCGTGCTCACCGTCTCTGCGCTGCCTTCCACCGCCGCCTTGGCTGCGTGCCACGAAAGGCTGGCGCACTTCACGCGCGCCGGGAACTTGTGCACGCCCGCAAATGCCGCGAGCTTGCCCAGGCTGTCGTCCGCGTGGCCGGTGGTGACCATGGCATGCACCTTGCCGAAGAGCGCCTCCACGTCCGCGCGGGTCTTGCCCTTGATGGTGCTGGTGAGCAGCGACGCCGACGCCTTCGAGATGGCGCAGCCGGAGCCTTGGAAGGTCGCCTCCTTCACCACGTCGCCCTCCATGAGCAAATAAACGGTGTAATTGTCGCCGCAGAGCGGGTTGCGCCCGTGCGCGATACGGTTGGCGCCGGGCAGCTCGCGGAAGTTCCGCGGGCTTTTCGCATGCTCCAAGATGACTTCCTGGTAAAGGTCGTTGAGGTCGTCGTTCATGGCGTCTAATTGCTCAATGGGAGTAAGCTTTCGTAATTAATTTAGTTCACGGCGCGTTCAACTTCTTCAGCAACGCATCCGTCCGTTCGTCAAAAATCTTCCGCCACTCGGGGGCCACGAGGCAGTCGCAGTCTTCCTGCGCGTAGCCCGTGTTCTTCCGCTGCGCCTCGGTCGGCAGGTAAAAGAGGTAGCCGTTGGTG
>VHCN01000094.1 GCA_016871675.1 Verrucomicrobiota bacterium | reverse complement strand
TCCGTCGAGCAATAGCTGCGTCATGTAGCTCTGCCCGTGGTGCGGCGGCGGCGTGTGGGCGAAGAGGACGAGTTTCATCCGTTGCGCGCGGCTAGAGTAGCGGCAAACAGGAGCGGACTACCAAGCCGGAATCGCGGGGGGGCAAAGCGGTGCGCCCGCCATTTTTCTTCCCTGCCTGCGGCCTTGATCCTACGTTCCGGGCACAGCCTATGAACACGCTTTCACGCCGGTCCTTCCTCGCAACGACTTCAGCCGCCGCGGTCGGCGCGACCGCTTCCGCCATTGAGCCGTTTCCACGTTCGGGCAAGCCGCGGCTGCAACTCAGCCTCGCGGCGTATTCGGTGCGCGAATTCTTCACGGACGGGGCGCGCCCCGCGGCGAAGGCGCCGCCCGCGGACAAGGCGATGAACATGTTCAAGTTCGTGGACTACTGCGCCGCGCACGGCTGCGAGGGCGCGGAACTCACGAGCTACTTCTTCCCCAAGGAACTCACGACCGACTATCTCGTGCAAGTGCGGCGGCACGCGTTCCTGCGCGGCATCGCTGTCAGCGGCACGGCCATCGGCAACAACTTCTCGCATCCGAAGGGCGAGAAGCGCGACCGCGAGATCGCCCTGTGCAAGCAGTGGGTAGACCGCGCCGCGGTGCTCGGCACGTCGCACATCCGCGTCTTCGCCGGGCAGACGCGCGAACTGCCGCGCGAGGAGGCCGACAAGCTCGTCATCAGCGCGCTCGAGGAATGCTGCGATTACGCCGGCTCGAAGGGCATCTTCCTCGGCATCGAGAATCACGACGCCATCGGCAGCGCTGAACATCTGCTCAAGCTCATCAAGCCGGTGAGGAGCCGCTGGCTCGGCGTGAACCTCGACAGCGGGAATTTCCGCACCGAGAACCCCTACGATGACTTCGCCAGGTGCGTGCCCTACGCGGTGAACGTGCAGCTCAAGACGGAACTCCGGCGCGCGGGCGCGAACGCGAGCGAAGCCGCCGACCTGCCGCGCTTCGTGAAGGCGCTGCGCGACGGCGGTTACCAAGGCTGGGTCGCGCTGGAATACGAGGCGAAGGAAGACCCGTTCACGGCGATGCCGCCGGTGTTGAGGAGGTTGAAGGAGTTGTGCGGCTGATAACTCTTGGCGCGCCACATCGCTTCGCGTAAATCCCTCCGCGACGTTCACGCGGCCATCCGTCCCATGCCGTCAAATCCGTCCCGGCGACGACGACACCGATGCACCAATACCACGACCTCCTCCGGCTCGTCCTCGAGCGCGGCAAGTTCAAGGCCGACCGCACGGGCACCGGCACCTACTCGGTGTTCGGCGCACAGGCGCGCTTCGACCTGCGCGCGGGCTTCCCGCTGCTTACGACCAAGAAGCTCCACCTCAAGTCCATCATCTACGAACTGCTCTGGTTCCTCCGCGGCGACACGAACGTGCGCTGGCTGCAGGAGCGTGGCGTGACCATCTGGAACGAGTGGGCCGGCGCCGACGGCAACCTCGGCCGCGTCTATGGCGCGCAGTGGTGCGACTGGCGCACGAGCGACGGCCGGAGCATACACCAGGTGGACGAGGCCATCGCGCAACTCCGCCGAAACCCGGACTCGCGCCGCCACATCGTCACCGCGTGGAACCCCGGCGAAGTGGACACGATGGCGTTGCCGCCGTGCCACGCGCTCTTTCAGTTCTACGTCGCGGACGGCGAGCTTTCGTGCCAGCTCTACCAGCGCAGCGCGGACCTGTTCCTCGGCGTGCCGTTCAACATCGCGAGCTACGCGCTGCTCACGCGGATGGTGGCACAGGTCTGCGGGCTCAAGCCCGGCGAATTCGTGCACACGTTTGGCGACCTGCACCTCTACGCGAACCATCTCGAACAGGCGAAGCTCCAACTCGCGCGCGCGCCCAGGCCGCCGCCCGTGATGAAGCTGAATCCCGCGGTCACCAACATCCACGACTTCAAGTTCGAAGACTTCACGCTCGAAGGCTACGACCCGCATCCCGCGATCAAGGCGCCGATTGCGGTGTGAAAGGGCCGCCGCGTCCAGCCGCCATGCCCCGCATCCTCATCGTCGAGTGCAAACAGGAAGTCTCGACGTTCAATCCGGTGTTGAGCGGCTGCGAGGATTTCACGGTGCGGCACGGGCGCGCGATTCTTGACTATCACCGCACGGTGCGAAGCGAAGTCGGCGGGGCATTGAGCGTGTTCGATGCGACGCCGGGCGTCGAACCGGTGCCGGCGCGCAGCGCGCACTTCATCACGTCGGGCGGCACTCTGACGGATGCGGCGTTTGCGCGCATCGCGGGGGACATTCTCGCGAGCATCAAGGCCGCACCGCCGGTGGATGGTATTTACTTTTCCCTGCACGGTGCGATGGCGACGGAGAGCGAGGGCGACCCGGAGGGCTGGCTGCTTGCGGAGACGCGGAAGATCGTCGGCGAGCGCGTGGCCATCGTGATCTCGCTCGATTTGCACGGCATCCTCACGGACCGGATGCTGGAGCACAGCGATGCGGCGGTGGCGTTTCACACGTATCCGCATGTGGATTTCTTCACCACGGGCGCGCGCGCGGCACGGCTGCTGTTGCGCATCGTCGCGGGCGAGGTGAAGCCGGTGACGGCGAAGGTCACGGTGCCTGCGCTCGTGCGCGGCGATGAACTCATCACCGAGACCGGCTCCATCCGGCACGCGGTGAACGCGGCAAAGGCCATCGAGCAACGTCCCGGCGGACTCTCGGCGGCGATGATGTGGGGCAATCCGTTCACCGACGTGCCCGCGCTCGCGTCGAACAGCTTCGTGGTGACGGACAACGACCTGGCGCGCGCCGAGGGCGAGGCGTTGCGCATCGCGAGTTTGTTCTGGGAGCATCACGAGAAGATGCAGGTGCCGCTCACGAGCCTCGCGGACGCGGCGCGCATTGCGCGCGAGATATGGGCGGACGAGCACCCCTCACCCCATCCCTCTCCCCTCGTCCGACGAGGGGAGAGGGTGCCCGAAGGGCGGGTGAGGGGTGTTCGTGTGCGTGATGTTCCTACGACGCAAGACTCGAGCGGTGACCGCTCAAGCACCGTCGTGCTCGTGGACGCGGCGGACGCGACGAGTTCCGGCGCGTCAGGCGACAGCAACGCGATTCTTCGCGCGCTGCTCGATGCGGGCTACGAAGGCACCGCGCTCATTCCCATTGTGGACGCGGCTGCGGTGGCGGCGGCTTTCAAAGCGGGCGTCGGGAACACGGTGAAGACGACGGTCGGCGGTGCGCTCGACAAGCGGCGCTTCACGCCGCTGCCGATCGAGGGTCGCGTGCGGATGCTGTCCGACGGATGGTTTCACAGCGAGACGACGCGAGAGTTGTGGCAGGCGGGGCGCACGGCGGTGATTCAGTTTGCCGGCTTCACGCTCATCGTCACGAGCCGCGCGGTGAGCCTCTACGACCGCGCGCTGTTCCTCGCGCACGGCTGCGACCCGCGGCGCTTCGGCGCGGTCGTGGTGAAGTCGCCGCACTGCGAGCCGCACATGTTCAAGGCGTGGGCGGCGCGCTACGTGGATGTGGACGCGCCCGGATCGACGAGCGCAAACCTGAAGTCGCTCGGTCACACGAAGTGTGCGCGGCCGATTTTCCCGCTGGACGCGGACGTGAAGTTCACGTCCCAAGTGAAGCTCTTCCGGGGAAGGTGGAGTTGAACCACGAAGCCACAAAGGGCACGAAGGCCGGATTCCGGTATCCTTCTTGCCCTTTGTGCCTTCGTGGTTGAGCCGCCCGGCTCAGGCGAGGTTCTTCAATTCGCCGGTGCTGTCGCCGAGTTGCTGGACCTGGATCTCCATGCGGTTGAGCATCGCGAGCCACAGGTTGTTGAGCGGCGTTTCGCGGGGATAGACGACGTGGCGGCCGGGTGTGAGCGTGCCGCAACCGCGTCCCGCGACGAGGATGGGCAGGTCGTCGTGGTTGTGCGCATTGCCGTCGGAGTTGCCGCTGCCATAGGCGAGCATCGTGTGGTCGAGCAGTGTGCCGTCGCCTTCTTTCACGGACTTGAGCCTGCCAAGCACGTAGGCGAGCTGTTTGGTGTGGAAGCGGTTGATCTCGCGGATTTTTTCCTTCTTCACCATGTCGTTGCCGTGGTGGGAGAGGTCGTGATGGCCCTCGCGGACGTTGATGAAGGGATACGGCTTGTTGCTGCCCTCGTTGGCGACGACGAACGTGCACACGCGCGTGGTGTCGGTCTGGAACGCGAGCACCATCAGATCGCCCATCAGGCGGATGTGTTCCTCGTAGGTGGCCGGGATGCCTGTGGGTTGCGTGACGCCCTCCGGCGCTTTCGGCTCGGGAAATTTCGAGGCGCGCTCGATGCGCAGCTCGATGTCACGCACGGCGCTGGCAAACTCTTCGAGCTTGCGCTGGTCGTTGCGCCCGAGCCTGCCATTGAGTTCGTTGAAGTCGGCCTTCACCAAGTCGAGCACGCTCTTGCGCTGCGCGTCGCGGCGGGCGCGGTCCTGCGCGGAACCCGCGGCGAAAAGCCGCTCGAAGACGAGCTTCGGATTCACTTCCTTCGGCAGCGGCTGCGTCGCGGAGCGCCACGACATCGTCGAGGAATATACGCACGAGTAGCCGGAATCGCAGTTGCCGGCCATCGCGCCGGCCTCGGTGCCGATTTCGAGCGAGGCGAGGCGCGTCTGTTCGCCGATGCGTGATGCGGCGACCTGGTCCACGGAAACGCCGGCGCGGATGTCGGTGCCGTCGGTCTTGCGCGGCTGGGCGCCGGTGAGGAACGCGGAGAGGGCGCGGGCATGGTCGCCGCCGCCGTCTCCGTGGGCGCGCGCCTTGTCGGCGGTGAGTCCGGTGAGGATGGAAAAGTCGCGCTTGTGCTCGGCGAGGGGCTCGAGGATGGCGGGCAGTTCGCCGAGTTCGCCCTCGGATTGGGGCTTCCAGTCGGCCATGTTCTTGCCGTTCGGGACGTAGATGAAGGCCATGCGGTTCGGCGCGGCCTTGGTGGCGGGCGTGGCGCCACCGGCCCACGAATCGAGCGGCCCCATGGCTTCGAGCCACGGCAGCGCCAGCGTGGCGCCGATGCCCTTGAGTGCGGTGCGTCGTGAAAGTGTCAGGTTACTCATGCGATTGCGGTGCAGTTTGCTCCAAGCATCGACGGAGAAAAGCGGGAATCCTTCAACGGGAATTGCCTGCGAATGAACCGCACGGGGCGCGGTGGTCTCTTGGCTTGACGCACGGCACGAAGCAGCCGAGAATGCCGCGTCGGTCGGGGTTGTGGATTTCACACTGCGTGGGCGCGCAGAAAACCGTCGATCGGAGATCATTATGAAAGTTTCACTTCGCAGCTCTGTTGTTTGCATCGGACTTGCCGCCGTCGTTTGCACCTTTTCGAGCGGTTGCCGCACGAAGCGGCCCGAGAAGGGCATCACCGTCATCCGTGGCGGCGCGACACCCAGTGTCGGTAATCCCAACCTGATGGAAGCGGCGACGAACATCGCCCGCGTGACGCCGCCGAATCCCGTTGAGGAACCTGTCACGCCCGTGCCGCCCCCGCCGCAACCGGTCCCCGTTCCCATCGAACCCTCGAGGCCGGTGATCGAACCGAGCACGGGAGGCATCGGATTGCCTTCCGACTTGGAAAAGCTCTTCGGCATGGCGCCGGATGCGAACGCGCTCAAGCCGAACACCGTGCAATTCGCCTACGACAGCGCGGCGATCGCGGCGAAGGAACTCGCGAAGGTCAAGGAAGTCGCGATCGTCCTCCGCGGGCAACCCACCAACAAGGTCGTCGTGGACGGCCACTGCGACGAACGCGGCACGGAGGAATACAACCGCTCGCTCGGCGAGCGCCGCGCGCTGAAGATTCGCGAGCAACTCATCAAGGAAGGCATTTCCACCGACCGCATCTACACCCGCACGTTCGGCAAGGACAGGCCGTCAGCCTTCGGCCATGACGATGCGGCGTGGGCGCAAAACCGCCGGGGGGAGTTCACGCTGTTGCGTCCGGCGACGGGTGTCGGCGTCGGCACGCCCTGAGCGGCAGCAAAGCCCCGGACAAGATTGAGGCCGCGGCGATGCGGCCTCTTTCGTTTCCAGCGCGGCCGACACGACGATCGCCCGAGCCGTCACGGAAACTCCGCCTTTGACAAACCGTTCGCACGCGTGCAACGCTCGCGCCACTATGTGTCTGCGCCACCGCATCGCCAGTCTTGCCAGTGTCACCTTGATTCTTTCGGGGTGCGCGACCACTTATTCCACGTTCACCAACCTCACGCCTCGCGCCCAGCCGCGCAACGAGTCCGGGAGCTACATCGTCGAGTTCGCGTGGGATTCGCGCCAGACGGCGTTGCGGCGCGACAGCGTCCGGCCGTCGGTGCAGGTGGGCACCAACTACTACGCGATGAAACGCCTTGCGCAGCTGTCGAACCGGTGGGAGACGCTTATCCCGGTGACTCCGGGCACAAACTACGTGAACTACCGCTTCCGCGTGGATTACCTCTACAATTCCATCCCGGTGCCGCGCGAAGACAGCCGGTTCTCCGCGCTCTACCAACTGCAGGTCATTGACGCCCCGGCGCCAGCCGACACGCCCGCGGTCCCGCCGGGCTCGAAGCAATAGGACACTTCACAACGGACTTGGAATCCCCAACGCGCGGAGTGTCCCAAGAGTGCCCGTTCCGAGGCAGGACCAGCGGGAAGGATACGACCGGAGGGAGCGACAAACATCACCGCGAATCCCTGGCCTACGGGACGATGACGCGGTAGTAGCGTGTCGGGAAGTTGGTGGCCTGGGTGTCGGTGAACTGAATGACACCATGCCGCGCGATGTTGGTGGAGATGGTTTCCCAGTTGAAGAGGTCGGCTGATCCCTGCAGGTGGTAGACTTGGTTCGTCTGCCCGCTCACGCGGAACTTCGGCACTACATTTCCCGGCGTGCCCGCGCTGATGAAAAAGTTGGAGAGCGTGACGGGCACGCTGAAGTCCTTCGGAATGACGACCGGCAAATCGACGTTGTCGATGTAGACGGCGTCGAGCCCGCCGGAGAACGCCGGGTCCTTCGTGAACTTCCATTCGAGCGTGTTCGTGCCGGTGGGGACGTTGAAACTGAAGACCTGCCAGCCGCTCTCGCCGCTGACGTTCGTGAGCACGACGCCATTGAGGCTGAAGGAGAAGAAGTCGAAGCCCGCCTCGGTGCTGACGCGATAGGAGAACTGGCCCGGCCCCGCGATCATCGGCGACACGAGGCGCAGCGTGCTCGTCTGGTTGTTTCCGATAAGGCCGCTGCGCGCGAAGAACCGGCCGCCGAGGCTTGTGTTGGTTTCCGAGGCGTTCGTGACCGAGGCGGTCCATGCGGCATTCCCGGCGGCGGACCACGGCAGCTTCGTCAGCGTGCCCGTCTCGAAGTCATCGGAGAAAATCCGCGGAAGGAACGTGGCGGTGAGGGTCGTGTTGCTGACGACGTTGACGATGATGGGGTTGTCGAGCGTGTTGACCGCGCCGGACCAGGAGACGAAGTCGTGATTGGGCAGCGGATTGCCGCGGATTGAGAGGAGCGTGCCGTTCGTGTAGCTGCCGCCGGGCACGGACACGGTGCCGATGCCGGAAATGTTGAGAGTCAGGTCGAAGACCGCCGCCGGCCTGAAATCATGGGAGAGGAACGCGGTGCCGAACGCGCCGCCCAAGCCGTCCACGGCGATGTAGTAGTTGGTTCCGGCGCGGACGGCGAGCGTGATGACGCTGTGCCGGAACGGGGCGAGCGCGTCGTCGTTGAATGCCAGGTTCGTGAGCGCGGAAACCTGCGTGCCGGTGTAAACCGCCATCACTGTGTCGAAATTCGAATTCGTCGTGGTGAGGAAGAGCGAGCCGTCGGACGGCGGGACGAAGCGATACCAGATCGACTTGCCGCCGTTGTTGCCGGCGTGGTTGGGTTCGCCGACTTCCTTCGTGCCCTTCGTCGTGTCGATTGCGATCAGGCCGTTCGTGCCAAAGAGGTCGCGCGCCATGGCGAAAAGGTCGTTGGGCGGGTCGAACACGCGATACGTGACGTCCACCTTCCGCGGCGCGGAGCGATTGCCCGCGTTGTCCACCGCGACCACCTGCAGCACGTTGCTGCCGGCCGTCAGGAGAACGCGCAACGACCACGCGGCAAATCCATTGGTGCTGAGCGCGAGCACGGGGGCCTGGCCGTTCTGGCTCACTTCGACAAACTGGACTCCGGAGTCAAAAAGACCGCCGTCCGTGGCGGTCCCGGCGAGCGTGACGGCTCCATTCGTGGTGATGAGGCCGCTGAATGGCGCCGTAATGGTGACCCCCGGCGCGTTCGTGTCGGGCACGCCATCGAAGAAGACCCTGAGATTCACAGTGCCTGAGGCGAAGGGGGGCACACCGGCCACCGCGATGTGGTAGGTCTCGCCGGCGGTGGCATCGAAGTAGAGCCAGCCCCGCGGGTTGTTGGTGATCGAGTTGATCGCGGGCACATCATTCGTCGCGGCGACGAGCGTGAGCGCGTCCACGGCCAGACCGGTGTAGACGGCGATCGCCGTGTCAAAGGTGCTGCCGCCGGGATCCACCAGCACGCGGCCGCTGTTAGTCGGCGCAAAAGTAAACCAGATGGAGTTGGTGACCCCGGCAGTGCCTGCGTGGACGGGTTCGCCGGTTTCGATGTTCGCGAAGTGAGTGTAGCCGGTAAGCATCTGGCCCGATGCGGCAATCTTGAGCGAATTGGCCAGGAGGTCGTTGGGGGGCGCGGTGAGGATGCTGTAGCTGACGATGGTCTGGTCAGGTTGTTTGCCCGGTGCGGTGGTGTTTACGTAAAATGTGTAGTTGCCGCTCGCGAGGTTGGACAGGGCGTAGGAATAGACGTTGTCGCCGGAGATCGCGTCGGGCGCCAGGCCGTCATTCGGAACAAAGATGTTTGTGAAGACGGGAATGGAAGCCGAGTTCACGGCGCTGAGGAAAACGAATGCGTCGGTCACCGGGGTCGTGTCCCGCACGGTGACGAACATGTTCAGATTCGTGCCTCCGAACACGGTCGATCCGGTGGGCGGGAAGACTGAAACCTCAAGGATGTTGTCGGTGACGGGCGCTGCGCCGCTCCCATAGAAGTCAAGGCGCACGGTATTGACCGTGCCGGTGGAACCCGTGGCTGTGTCGATCACCTGCACGGTCCATGTGCCCTGCGCGAATTCGCCCCAGTGCCGCACGGACATGAAACTCCACGCGGTGAAATCCGGATTGAAATCCGTGGAACGTGGCTCGCAGACGCGGCTGACCGTTCCGCTCGGGGAGACGAGGATGATCCGTAGATCGCCACGCCGGGGATGGGAGATGTCCACGGTGACGGTGACTTGCTCGACTCGAAAACTCGAATTCGTGACGATGAAGGTCTGGGTGACGCCACCGGGTGTGTTGTCGGGTATCGCGACGGCCGCCCCCTGGGACGTGTAAGCAGCGGTGAGTTGCGGGCCGAGGTTGTTCCACGATGTGGCGAGGTTTACCGCGGCCTCCGCGTTGATCATGCCGGCGCCGAACTG
Organism: Verrucomicrobiota bacterium; assembly: GCA_016871675.1. NCBI lineage: Bacteria > Pseudomonadati > Verrucomicrobiota > Verrucomicrobiota bacterium. The sequence goes on along the minus strand of VHCN01000094.1, from coordinate 262 downwards.
ATGATTGAAATTAAACCCCGCGCTGTTCGTGATCCAGTCGGAGTCATTGGGCGTCACTTTCGTGGCGGAGCGGATCAACACTTCGCGCACGTCGCGCCAGCCGAGATTCGGGTTGGCCTGAAGGATCAATGCAATGACACCTGAAACAAGCGGCGCTGCGCTCGATGTCCCGCTGAAAGTGCCCGTGTAGTCCTTGTCGGTGTAGTCCGAAGGCGTCGCCGCGGAATTGAATCCGCTGTTGCCCACCAAGTCTGTCGTCGTG
>VHCN01000093.1 GCA_016871675.1 Verrucomicrobiota bacterium | reverse complement strand
CTTGTAGCGGTGGATCACATCGAGCAGGAAGTCATTCGCGATGGCGGCGGCGCGCGCCTGACTGAAGTGGAGTTCCATCTCACGACAGTTGGAACACTCGAACGTCGTGGCGATGTCGCCTTCGAACGGGAGCCCGCACCGGTCGCAGCAGGGCGGGAGCACGAACTTCACCTGACACCGGCAGCCGGCGCAGACGTAGCCCTCGGCTCGTCCCGCCCGGTTCTCGCCGCAAAGCTGGCAGACATTGGGAAAGAAGAATCCGAGCAGGCTCTCGACCGCGTTCCGTCCGCGTTGCGCCAGCTCGTTCATGGCAACTCCGAAGGTTCCCGAGGCGGGAGGACGCGCGGGTTCCGGATGGAACGGACCCAAATCACGGCCACGACCGTCGCGAGCACGATCGCAGCCGGCCAGCCGTCCACGAGTTTGCCGGTTCCCCAGAACGCTGCCTGCGGGCCCGGCGCCGGAATCGTCACGAGTGCGTGCGTTTTCTGGAGGAAGATCCATCCCGCATGCACGCCAATGGAAACCCAAAGGCTGCCCGTGGCCACGAAGAGCATCGCCAGGATCACTCCGGCGAGCAGAAGGTTGGGAAACGCCGGGATCAAGTCTTGCACCGCGCCAAATCCGCGCAACATGCGGGGAAGCAACGCAAGGCCCGACGACCATTCGACCGGGCCGGACGATTCCGACCGCTGGAAGAAATGCAGCGCCGCGTAAATGGCACTGCTCAACCCGATCGCCGCGGGGAGTGCGAGCGACTTGCGGAGCGCGGCAAAGATGGCGCCACGGAAAAGGAGCTCCTCCAGCACGGCGACGACCACCGCGGACAGCGTCGCGTTGCCGAGGTGCGCGGCCCATTGGCCGGAGGAGAACTCGAGGTGGAGTGTCCGGGCGCCGGCCAGGAGCCCGGCGAGGCCGACGAGCGCGAGCGACCCGAACCCGATCGCGAGCCCAAGCACGACTTGCCGGGCGCTGTCGGCGGATCTGCAGAGGCCCGCGTCGCGAAAGGAGCGCGCGCCCACCGCGCGCAGGAACGGCCACAGGCCCGCCAGAGCAACGATCAGAAAACACCGGCTCACGTAGCGGTGAAACGGCGCGTCAGCCCACGGTTTGAGTGAATCGGATTGCGTCGCCGCCCACTGCATCAAATTCCACGCCCAAGGCGCGATCAGCGCGCCGCCAAGGAGTACCGTGGCCAGAAAGAGGAAAATCGCGACGACGGGGCGCACACGATGATTGAACTCGGCGCTTGCATGGCCGCCAAGCAGATTATACGAATCCCGCCGATGAGCGGTGCGCGAGGACTCGAACCTAGCGGCGGGCGTTGTGCCGCGCGCAAATCACTCCATGTCGCCGCGTCCACGAAGCTCGGACTGGGAATTCACGGGAGAACGCAGCAGGTTGCGACGTTCGGAGACAGCCACTCGAACATGGCAACCCCGCTCGTATGAAAGACGACGACCTCAATCTGAATCCGGCCCGTGCGGCGGGATTTCCTGTCCCTCGCCTTCCACAACGGGCGACGGAGATCCCGAAGTTTGAACCTTCGGACACGAGCAAGTTGAGGACGAAGAAGAAAACGGTGCGAATCAACCTGCCGCCCGGGCGCGGCGGGGAACACGGGGTTCAGTTCTCCACCGCCCCACCCAAGCCGGCGCGGGCGTGGTGGCGTTTTTGGGAAAGGCCCGAATGAGGGCGTGGTCTGGGACGTCCGTTCCCGCGGGCGGCCTCGGGCCCACCTTGCGAAACCACGAAGAGTTGGGGAGTGAATATTTGCTGTCCCCATCACGGCGCGGCGGGCGTCGTGGAGGGCAGCATTTCCGGCCAAGGGCCGTTGTGAGGGTCGTCCACTGATGCAGAACAACTTGAACAAGGGCAGCGGCCAGGTCCAGGGCCAGACCGGGGAGTTCGGCCCGTATCGTCTCCATGAACTCATCGCCCGCGGTGGCATGGCCGAGATCTGGCTCGCCACGGACGCGCAGGGGCAGAGCTTTGCGTTGCGGATGATGACCCGCAATTCATTCTTCGCCTTCGCCGCCCGGAAGCAGTTCATCCGCGGTTGCGAAATCCTCAAGGAGATCCACGATCACTCGCACGTGATCGGCTACGTCGAGCACGGGAAGATCAACGGCACGCTCTACCTGCTCATGGAATACGTGGAGGCATCGAATCTCCGGCAACTCATCGGCCGCCGCGACGCGACGCTGGGCGAGTTCCTGGGCAACGTCCTCATCGACATGGCCGTCGGGGTGGACCACATCCACACGAGCGGGTTCTTGCACCTCGACTTCAAGCCGGAGAACGTGCTGATGACGCGCAGCGGCGACGTGCGGATCGTGGACTTCGACCTGGCGGAGCCTCGGACCGACAAGCCGCGGCGGATGACGAAGCACTCGGGAACGCCTGCCTACATGGCGCCGGAACAGTTGCTCGACGAACCGCTCGACCATCGCGCCGACATTTTTTCCTTCGGCGCGACCGCGTATGAGCTGCTGACCTTCCGGCCCGCGTTCGATGGCAACACGCCGCAGGACGTCCTCAAGAAGCAGCTCGACCACGATCATCCCATCACGCCGTTGCGGGATTACAACGAGGACATCCCGGTCGCGCTGGAGCGGATTGTCCTCAAGTGTCTCGAACGCGACCCGGAGAAACGCTACCCGTTCACCAGTGTGCTCGTGCGGGATCTGCAGGCGGCGCTCTATGTGAAGTGAGCCGCCGGCCGCGGGCGCGGACGGCTACGACTTGATGTCCCGCTGATGGAAATGCACCGCGCCGATGATGAACGCGGTCACGTTCACACCGGCCAGCACGCACAGCGACTGCACGATCTGCGCGACTTGCATCGGCTTGCCGAAGACCATCACCCACGCGCGGAAGTGATGCGTGAGCGCGAATTCCTTCCAGTCCTCGAAGAACGGCAGCCCCTCCATCACCACGCTCAGGAACAGCACGGACATGGCGAGGATCGTCGCGGCGGCGGGCTTCATGTTGAAGCACGAGAACATGAACGCGAGGCTCAGCATCGTGCAGGCGTTCACCGCGAGGAACAGGTGCGCGAGCGCGTAGTATCGGAGGCCTTCCCCCGCCTCCATCACGTTGAAAATCATGCCGCCGCCCGGGATCGGAATGAACACAAACATGCCGCTCCACGGGAACCACAGCCGCGCAAACACGAGAGCCATCGCGCCGAGCGAGGCGACGAGCAGCGCCGCGAAGATCACGCCCGTGAGCCACTTGGTGAACAGCAGGCGCAGGCGCGAGATCGGGCGCGAGAGGATCATCCGCAGCGCGCCGTCCTCCGCTTCCTTCGCAACCAGATCGCCGCCGACGAGCATCACGTAGAGCGGCATGAGCAGCACGATTTGCGGGAGGAGCATGAGCAGCGCGACCGTGAGCGCGGAGATGAATTCCGCGCCGACGTAGCCGTTGGATTCGAGCAGCTTGGCGGTGCCGCTCTGCCACTTCGAGTAGCGGAACGCCAGCAGCATGAGGTTCTGCGCGACGAGGAACACGCCGAAGCCGATGTAGGTGCGCTTCTTCCCGAAGAGCTTCCACAGCTCGTTCCGCAGATGCAGGTAGAACATCATCATGGGCGGGGCAGCGCGGGTGGCCCGGAAGTTGGGGCGGAGTTCGACGCGCGGCTTTCCTTCATCAACGAAAGGTAGAAGCCCTCGAGTGTCTCCTCCTCCTGCACGATCTCGAACACCGGCATGCCCGCGTCCACGAGGCACTTGACGATCCGGTCCGTGCCCACGCCGGGCGCGGCGGTGAACCGGCTCCCGTCGCGCGCGTCCGTGATGAGTTGCTCGCGCCGCAGCAGGTTCGCGGCGTCGCCGAAGTTCGCCGTCTTCAGCCGGACCCAAGCCTGCGTCTTGCGGGCTTCGACGAGCGAGCCTTCGAAGACCTTGCGGCCCTGGTTCAACACCGCGATGCGCGTGCAGAGTTGCTCGACTTCGTTGAGCAAGTGCGACGAGAGCAGGATCGTCAGGCCGAGTTCCTTGCGAAGGCGCAGGATGGTCAGGCGCATTTCGTGGATGCCCTCGGGGTCGAGGCCGTCGCTCGGCTCGTCGAGGATGAGCAGTTCAGGGTCCGGCAGGAGCGCCTGCGCAAGCGCGAGCCGTGTGCGCATGCCGTGGGAGTAGGTGCGCACCTTGCTGTCCGCGCGGCCGGTGAGGCCGACCCACTCGATGACTTCCTTGATGCGCCGGGCGGGCGTCGGCGCGCTGTAGCTGCTGAGGATGGCGAGGTTCTTGCGGCCGCTCAGGTAGTCGTAAAAGACCGGCGTCTCGAAAATCGCGCCGACGCGGGCGAGCGCCTGCCGGCGGTGCGTGGTGATTTCGTGGCCGCAGATCTTCGCGGCGCCGGTCGTGGGCCAGACCTGGCCGAGCATCATGCCGATGGCGGTGGATTTTCCGGCGCCGTTGTGGCCGAGCAGCCCGAAGATTTCGCCGCGCGGCACGTCGAGGTCCAGTCCCTCCAACGCCCAGCGCGCGCCGAAGCGCTTGCCCAAGTCCCGCAGTTCGATCACTTCGCGCCCCCCACTTCGAGCAGGTTGCGGATGTGGCCGTCCGCGTAGAGGAAATTGATGCCCTGGTCCGGCCCGCGCAGGATGTGGAAGGCCTCCTTGTCATAGAAGACGGGAATCTGATGCGGGTTGAAGGCGATGTTCATCACGTTGAGGTGGTCGGCGTCCTGCCCGTTGAGCAGGCTGTTCCACGCGTAGCTGGATTCGCTTTGCTCGAACACGCCGTTCTTGTCCGACGGGCAGCGGAGCAGGCGCGGCGCGCCGAAGTAATTGCTCAGCACGATGTCGGGGCTCTTGAGCGCGGGGAGGTTGGTGACCGGGACCGAGTTCGTGCCGTAAACCTTGTCGCGCATGAAGGGCAGGCGGTTGTTGTTGTCCTGCACATACACCTGCAGCGCGATGCCCATCTGGCGGAGGTTGCTGAGGCAGGCGGTCGAGCGTCCGGCTTCCTTGGCCTTGCTGACGACGGGCATGAGCAGGCCGGCCAGCACGGCGATGATCGCGATGACGACCAGCAGCTCGATCAACGTGAACGCGACCTGTCGGCGAACCTCGGGGCTCGAAACTCGGAACTCGAAACTCATCGGGGCATGAAGCGTCCCTGCTGCATCGCGCGCTGGAGCTCCTCGATCAACGGGGCGAGCTCGGCCTTCGATTGCGCGGAACTTTGCGTGTAAAACGTGTTGAGGCCGACCTGGGTGAGCCGCTTCTGCGCCTCCTCGCTCAACGGCGGCCCCGGCTGGCGGCCCTCGGACTGCATCCGCTCGCGCACCTCGGGATTGTCCCGCGCCTCCTGAAGCCGCTTGAGCGAGTCGCCCAGGATGCGTTTGCGGCGGTCGGGCGGGAGCTGCTCGAAGTTGGTGAGCATCTGTTTCACGCCGCTCGGCAGCGTGGACTCGAGGAACTCCAGCCGCTCCTCTTCCGTCATCTCGCGAACGAGCCGGTCCCAATCCGCCTCGGCCCGCGCCACCCGCCGCTCGTCCACCTGCAGCGAGTTGAGCATCGCGGCGAGCTTGCGCAACGCCTTGCGCCGCTCCTCGGCGGAGAGTTTCGCCAACTCCGTCTTCGCGACCTGCGCGGCGACTTTCTCGGCGGTGACCTTCTGCGCCTTGGCGTATAGATACACGGCCATGGCCACGGCCCAGACGACTGCGAGGACGACTCCGCCAATCACGAGCGGCTTGTGGCGCGGATTAATCATGCCGGGAGTGTAGTCACGCGTGACGGGATTGCCATTGAAAACACGGCGGGCGGGCGGGCGCAAGCCCCGGCGTCAGTTGGGGCGCCGGCTCGACTTCGCCCATCGTGATGAACTTCTGGTCGCCACCAAACTCCTCCAGGAAGTAATGAAACGCCCGTTCGTAATCCGTCGCGTGCAGCAGCTGCGCCTTGAGTTCACCAAGGTGCAGGTGGAGATCTTGGGATGCGAGGTTCATGCGTTCGCGGGCTTCGCGCGCGGCTAGAAGTCCGTGTCAGGCTCCTTCAGGTCGATCTCCTTGATCCAGGCGTTGCGATAGCGGATGTCGTGGCCCTCGGCCTGCAATTTCAATCCCTGGGGCGTGTCCGTGATGCCGCGTCCGCGGTCATTGCCGCCGTCCACGCCGGAATTCGGCCCGCCCCACACCTGCGCGATCGGGAAGTTCGTGTGCACCTTGACGCCGTTGAAATACATCGTCACGAGCGCCTTCTCCGTGCGCTGGCCGTCCTTGAAGCGCGCGGCGCGGAAGTTGATGTCGTAGGCGTTCCACCTGCCGAGGCCTGCAAACGCATGATACGGCGACTCGCTCTCGTTGATGACCGCGCCCATGCCGTGCTTCGTCTTGTCGCCCTCCTGAATCTGGATTTCGTAGCGGTTCTGCAAATACACGCCGCTGTTGCCGCGCGGGTTCACCACGAGAAACTCGATGTGCAGCCGGAAGTCGCGATACGCCTTCTTGGTCACGATGTCCGCCGCGCCATACTTGCCGCCGGCGGCTGCGGGATCGTCGGTCTGCACCACGGTTCCCTTGTCCACCGGGTCATCCACGACTTTCCACTTGATCGGCAGCGAAGAGCCGAAGCGCGGGCCCCTCCAGTAGGTCCACTTGTCATCGAGCATCGCGCGGGAGCCATCCAGAAGCACCTCCGCGCCAGCGATGGGTTTCGCGCCGACACCGACGTTGCGGTCGGCGCCGACCGCGGGCGCCGTGACGAGGAGAAACGTCGGGAGCAGGGCAAGTCGGAAGGATGGAGCTTTCATGGTGCGCAAGTGCCGCGGCGTTATGGCACAGAACCCCACGCGGTGCAAACTCCGCGGACAGCTCCTGCATTTACACAGGGCCAGCCCGCTCGCATGATGCGCGCCGCGCGACGACGCGACCGACACCGATGGCAACCCCACTCCGACTCCAGCAAGGTCAACTTTGGAAGCGCGGCGTTGAATTCATCCGCATCGTCCGCCTCGAGCGCCTCGCCGTGGCATACAAGTCCGCCGTCAGCGCGGACTTCAAGGCGGGCACGCTCCATCAAGCCACGAAGAAGGAATTCTGCCGGCTCATCAAATCCGCGGTCCTGCAGCCGTCGCGTCCCGGGAGAGACACCGCATCCACTCGCCCTCGCGCGCCCGGCAGCGCCGCGCCGCGGCGGCCGGCGCCAGTCGGTCCCGCTCCAACCCCGCCCGCGTAAGCCATGCCTGGCATCGGGAATCTCCAACCGCTGCCTCGCGAGTTCTACGACCGCGACACCGTCAGCGTCGCCCGCGACCTGCTCGGCAAGCTTCTCGTCCATCGCCGCGCCTCGCGCGACCTCGTCGGCCGCATCGTCGAGACCGAAGCCTACCTCGGCCCGCACGACCTGGCGGCGCATTCGTGCCGCGGGCTCACGGAACGCACGCGCGTAATGTTCGGACCGCCGGGACACGCCTACGTGTATCTTGTCTACGGCATGCACCATTGCATGAACGTGGTGACCGAGCCCGCAGGCCACGGCGCCGCCGTGCTCCTGCGCGCGGTGGAGCCCGTCCGTGGAATCACCAGGCGCTCAAGCGGTCCCGGGTTGCTCTGCCGCGCCATGGAAATCGACCGTCGGCTCAACGCACGCGACCTGACGACCGGCTCGTTCTTTATCGCGGATTCCGCCAGGGCGGATTCGTTCGCCGTCACGCGACGGCCGCGCGTCGGCGTGGATTACGCGGGGCACTGGGCGCGGCGTCTCTTGCGATTCTACATCCGCGGCAACGCGTTCATCTCGCGGCCGTGAATCACTCCCGTGTCGCGCTCGCCGTCCCGTTTTGACAATGTCGCCCCGGCGTGACCGAAAACTCGCCAACCAATCCACCGCCCGCCGCGCACCGGCGCCGGCCGCGCTACCCCGGGAAGAACCCGCGGCGATTCGAGGACAAATACAAGGAGCACGCCCCGGCGCGCTTCCCGGAGACCATCGCCAAGGTGATCGCCTCGGGAAAAACGCCCGCAGGCTCGCATCGGCCGGTGATGGTCGCCGAAGTACTCGACGCGCTCACGCCCAAGCCACGCGACGTGGTGGTGGATTGCACCCTCGGTTACGGCGGACACGCGCAGGCATTGCTCCAGCGCATCCAGCCCGGCGGACAATTGATCGGGCTGGACTCCGACCCCATCGAGTTACCACGAACCGAGGCGCGACTGCGCGCGCTGGGCTTCGACGGATCGGCGTTCCGCGCGCACCGCGGCAACTTCGCCGGCCTTGCGCAACGGCTCGCCGGGCTCGGGCTCGGCGGCGCGGACGCCATCTTCGCGGACCTCGGCGTCTCCTCGATGCAGATCGACGATCCCGCGCGCGGCTTCGCGATGAAGCTCGACGGTCCGCTCGACATGCGGATGAATCCGCACCGCGGCCAACCCGCGTCCCTCTTCCTGCAATCCCTCAGTGCCCGCGCGCTGGCCGACCTGCTCGCGGGCAACTCCGACGAACCCAACGCCCGGCTAATCGCGGACGCGCTCGCGGGCAAGTCGCTCACCACCACCACCGCGCTCGCCGCGGCCGTTCGCGCGACGCTTCCGCGGAAGGCCGAGGACGAACTTGAACGGACCGTGCGCCGCGTGTTTCAGGCGGTCCGGATCGCGGTGAACGACGAGTTTGGCGCGTTGGAGATGCTCCTGCGCCATCTGCCGGCGTGCCTGCGACCCGGCGGTCGCGTCGCGTTCCTGACCTTCCACTCGGGCGAGGATCGGCGGGTGAAAAAATCCTTCGAAGCAGGGTTGCGCGCCGGTGACTACGCGGAGATCTCGCCGACCGTGACCCGTCCATCGCCGGAGGAGTGCGGCGCCAACCCACGCGCGACCTCCGCGAAACTCCGCTGGGCGCGCAAGGCGGCCTGAGGCATCCGCGATCGCAGATTGATCCACCCACGTCGAGAATGCTCTTGCCGCGACTTCGGCCCGGTGCATAGTTTCCGCCCTGCGATGGCTGGGTAGCTCAGTCGGTAGAGCAGAGGACTGAAAATCCTTGTGTCGGCGGTTCAATTCCGTCCCCAGCCACCAACTTCAAAAACGCTCGTAAAAACAAGGGTTTTCGAGCAGTCGAGGCGGCCCGAAGTGGCAAAGTAAGAAACAAAGTAAGAAACGCAGCCTCGATGTTTTGCCCCTTTGCCCGACGTTCCGCGGCGTCCCACGAAGCCCAATCTTCACGCGCGCACGCGCGTTTTTCTGGGGTCACGCTCGACACGGGGGATGCCCCACTGTTAAATCGAACTCGATAATAAGACCGCAGGGATTGCGGTTCATTAAACTGTTAGGCAAATGCAACTCCACATAGGAATATGGGATACGAACAATGGCAATGGCGGTTACGCGAGAGCGGTAAAGAAACTGGTCCGTTTACTTTCGCAGAATTGCAACGTCGCTTTGCGGCACAGGAAATCGACGGGAATACGGAAGCGTGTCCCCAAAAACTATTCGGTGGTTGGCAGCGATTAGACTTCTTTTTTCCAGTCTTCAAGACGGCGTCCCCGTTGCTCACCGACTCAGTGCAGCCGCAGGGATCTGCCACACTCGCGACGGAGTTAATCGAGAGACGTTCCGGTTGGGCGACATTTCTCCGAGTTGTGGGATGCGTCAACATTTTGGTCGGTTTGATTGGCTTTGTAGCCAGTGATGACAACCGGATCGGAGGAATTCTTTTGGCTATTGGATTGGTCGGGGTGATTCAGTCGTTCTTTTTTGCCTTCTTGGTTGATGTGTTTACCGACATTCGATGGTTCGTCAAAAAGATTGCAGATGAACGTTCACCTGATGCCTAACCAGGGTGCTGCATCTAACGGCCTCTGCGCCGTGCGTTCGAGCGTCGCGGGAGACGGATGATCGTGAACTGCGGAGCCGGATTGTGGAGGCCGGGACCCATTACGTTTCCGTGCCGCTGTTCATGATGCTGCT
>VHCN01000092.1 GCA_016871675.1 Verrucomicrobiota bacterium | reverse complement strand
GAAACTCGTAGCGTTGCGCCGCTCGGCCGCGGGGCTTTCGAGCGCGGCGACTGCGGCGAAGGCGAGCGCGAGGATGCGTTGAAGAATGCCGCCCGTGAAGGCACCGCCACGTGTTGGGTTTTCGCGTGCCCCGGAGTTCGCCATACGCTGGGCTTCCTGTAATGCAACAATGAGCGCGGCGCAAACCGAAAGCCGCCCGCGCGTTGGCCGAAGCCACGCAATGTTTGCACGCAATTCTCAAATAAGGCTTGGCTCCCTACAGTGATACGTGTAGCTAAGGTCGCGTTCCCGCCGAATACACTGCGCATGAATCCATCCGACTCGCCGTCCACCGCACCCAAGGCCGCATGGTGGAAGGAACTCAACCGTTACCACTGGTTCGTGCTCATCGTGGCCGCTCTGGGCTGGCTCTTCGACACGATGGACCAACAGCTCTTCAATCTCGCGCGCGTTCCCGCGATGAAGGCGCTCCTCAAACCCGGCGAGGACGTCGCGCTCTACAGCGGCTACGCCACCGCGATCTTCCTCATCGGTTGGGCGACGGGTGGCCTCGCTTTCGGTGTGCTTGGCGACCGCATTGGCCGGGCGAAGACGATGATGTGGACGATCCTCATCTACTCGGTGTGCACCGGGTTGAGCGCACTTTCCACCGGGTTTTGGGATTTCGCCTTTTATCGCTTCATCACCGGCCTTGGCGTCGGCGGGGAATTCGCCGTGGGCGTGTCGCTCGTCGCTGAAGTCATGCCCGACAAGGCGCGTCCGCACGCCATCGGATTGCTGCAGGCACTCTCCGCGGTGGGAAACATCACCGCCGCGCTCATCAGCGTGACGCTTGGCCACCTCGAGGAGACAGGCGCGATCGGCTCGGCGTGGCGCTGGATGTTCGTGATCGGCGCGTTGCCCGCGATGCTTGCGCTCGTCATCCGCGCCAAACTCAAGGAGCCCGAGAAGTGGCAGCAGGCCAAACAATCCGCAGGCTCGGAGCACCTTGGCTCCTACGGCGACCTCTTCGGCAATCCAAACTGGAAACTCCCCGCAACCATCGCCGCGCTGTTCATTGTCGCAATCGTCGGCGTGGCTTTCTTCGGCAACCCGGCATGGGCGAAAGGCACGAAGCTCAAGATCGGCCTCGTGCTCGCGGGCTGCGCGCTCGCGGCGGGGCTATGGACGGTCTTTGGCGGGAACGGCGACACCCGGTGGCGCAAGCGCGCCGTTGTCGGTTTGTTGCTCGCGCTCTCCGGCATCATCGGGTTGTGGGGCATCGGCTTCTTCAGCATTGACCTCGTGCGCTCGGTCTTCACCAAGTCCTTTCAAGCCGAGGGCGTGGACCCGGCTAAAATCCCCGGCATGGTCACCAAGTGGGCTGGCATCACTTCGATGATGCTCAACCTCGGCGCGTTCTTCGGCATTTACGCGTTCAGCCATGTCGCGCAGCGCATCGGGCGGCGGCCCACGTTTGCGATCGCCTTCGTGCTCGCGCTGCTCAGCACGGCGATGGTGTTCCTGTTCCTCCGCGAGCGCAGCCAGGTTTTCTGGATGATTCCGATCATGGGCGTGTGCCAGCTCTCGCTGTTCGGCGGTTACGCGGTTTACTTCCCCGAGTTGTTTCCCACGCGGCTGCGCAGCACCGGGATTTCCTTCTGCTACAACGTCGGGCGCTTCGTCGCCGCGTCCGGTCCCGCGGTGCTCGGCCTGCTCACGAGCGAAGTTTACAAGGATCAACCCGAGCCGATGCGTTACGCCGGCGTGACGATGTGCGCAGTGTTCCTGCTGGGCCTGATTGTCCTGCCTTTTGCGCCGGAAACGAAAGGCCAGCCGCTGCCCGAAGATGAGCGAGGCTTCGCCCATTGACTCCGTGCAATGAAGCGATGCGCATGGCCGAAGGACGAGCTCAACATCCGCTACCACGATGCCGAGTGGGGCGTGCCTCAACACGATGACAGGATGCTCTACGAGCATCTCGTCCTCGGAGGCGCGCAGGCGGGATTGAGCTGGGCCATCGTGCTGCGCAAGCGCGAATCGTACCGGAAGGCGTTCGCAGGACTCGAACCCGCCCAGGTCGCCCGCTTCGACTCGCGCAAAGTCGAGAGCCTGCTCAAGGATCCCGGCGTTGTCCGCAACCGGCAGAAAGTCGAGTCGGCGATCCGCAACGCGCGCGCTTTCGTCAAGGTGCAGGAGGAGTTCGGCAGCTTCAACGCGTGGCTGTGGCGCTTCGTGGACGGCCGGCCCGTGGTCAACCGCCGGCGGACGCTCAAGGACATTCCCACGCGCTCACCGCTCTCCGACCGCGTCAGCAATGAACTCAAGGCGCGCGGGTTCAACTTTGTCGGCACGACCATCGTGTATGCCGTCCTGCAAGCGGTCGGCGTGGTGAACGATCACACCGTGGATTGCTTCCGGCATCGCGAGTTGGGCGGATGAGTGGGTGAGGCCGGCTACGTTCACTTTGCCAGATTGTAGCAAACCAACCGCTCCTCATTCCGCACGTAGAGCCGCTTGTTCGAGAGAATCGGCGCCGCCCAGCACGGGTAGCCGAGCATCGGCACTTGGAACGACGAAATCTCCTCCGCCTTTGCCGCGTCCGGCTTGAACAACCCGAGCTTCCCGCCCTCGCCGAGAGCGATCAGCTTGCCGTCCGCAAGGATGGCTGAGCCTCGACCATAGACCGGGAACTGCGTCCCGTGCTGAGGATGCTTCTGCCACTGTTCGTCGCGCGACCACTTGACCCTGCCGGTCTTGAACTCGACGCACCGGAACGTGGCGTCCGGTTCGTCGCGTCCGCTGAAGGCATACAGATGCCCGTCGAGCAGGATGGGTGTGTTCCAATGGATTTCGAGCGCCGGGATTTTCCAGCGCCCGGTCTCGGGGTCGCGGTCCGAGAGGTCGAAGGGGTGCCGCGCCGGGTCTTTCCACACTTCCTCGAAGGACTTCCCGTCGGGCTTCACGCGAAGCAGCACCGCGCCGCTGCGATAATACGCCGCCGAAATCAGCACCAGGTCGCCATGCACGACCGGGTTCATCGCGTTCACCGAGTCGTTCGCCATGGATTGAAACCACCGCACAAAGTTGACCTCGCCCGTCGCCGGGTTGAGAGACACGAGCCCCTGCCGCATGAGGCACAGCACATGGCGCCTGCCGTGGATGGTCGCGGCGACGGGCGAGGCGTAGCTCGCGAGCTTCTCGAAGCCCGTCCACTGATACGGCGTCTCCGCGCGCCAGCCGATCGTGACCACACCGTTCCAACACTTCTTGCCGACACTCTCCCAGATCGTTTTCCCCGTCTCCGGCTCGAGCGCAACCACGCCGGAGTCGGGCTGGCCGCCGACCATCACGATCAACCTGCCCTCCTCGAGGATGGGCGTGCTGCCGACGCCGAAGAACGCCTCGGGCACATTCCAGTCTTTTGCAGTGTCGCGCCTCCAGATGGTCTTGCCCGTGGCGAGGTCGGTGCAGAGCAGCCTGCCTTCCGCGCCGAAGGTGAAGCAGCGATTGGTGGTGAGCAGCGGCGCGCAGCGCGGCCCGTTGTTGTAGCCGAACGGGTCCACGTAACGGCTCGGATAGGCGTTAGTCCACGCGGTGCGGCCGGTCGCGGCGTTGGCGCATTCGACAATCTCCTCGCCGCCGATGCGGTGATGCAGCACCAACCGCTCTCCGCGGATGCTCGGAGCCGCGTAGCCCGTGCCCACTTTGCGGTCCCAAACCAGAGGTGGTCCCTTCGACGGCCACTTCTCCAGCAGCCCGGTCTCAAGCGACGTGTTGTCCCCGCGCGGGCCGAGGAACTGCGGCCAGTCCTCGCCAATCGCGGTTGCGATGAGTAACCGGCTCGCGGCGGCGAGCAACAGCAGCGAAGCACTCCCGGAGATGGACTTCGAAGTCATCCTCGCACGGGTTGCTACTTCCTCGCCTCGGGGGTCGCCGTCAACTCCACGCGTTTGCCTTCGCGCAGCACGATCACTTTCACGGCCTGGCCGATCTTCACAGCGTCCATCGCGTAGGTGTAGTCGTAGATGTTGGCGATCTTCTGGCCGTTGAATTCCACGATCACGTCGCCGCCTTTGAATCCGGCCTTGTCCGCGGGACTGGCGGGGCGGGTGCCGGAAATCTTCACGCCGGCGATCTCCGTCGCGTAGTCGGGGATCGTGCCGAGGTAGGCGCGGAGATTGTCGCGCGAGCCGCCGCTGTCCTTGCGTTCCACTTTTGCGTAGGCGGGCGGCGCGGGCATGTGCGCAAGGTCGAGCGCGAGTCCGTGCGCGAGCTTCGTGATGCGTTCGAGGCCTTCGTAGTTGAGCGTCTCGGGCTTGTCCGCCGGGCGGTGATACTCGTCGTGGCTGCCGGTGAAGAAGCTCAACACCGGCACCTGCTTCGAGTAAAAGCTCGTCACGTCCGTCGGCAGATACGGGTCCTCCTGCAAGGCGAGGTTGAAGCCCGCGGCCACATTTCGTTTCTCGACGAGCCGCGTCCAGTTTGTCGAGGAGCCGGTGCCCTGCACGAGCAGCTTGTTGTCGCGCAGGCGGCCGACCATGTCGAAGTTCACGTAGGCGACGGCGTTGCTCAGCGGCTTGAGCGGGCGCTCGGCGTATTGCGCGGAGCCGAGCAGGCCGAGTTCCTCGCCGCTCCACAGCGCGAAGAGCACGCCTCGCGTGAATGCCGCCGGACTCTTCTTCCGTTCGGCTGCGAGCGCGGCGGCGAGTTCGAGCACTGCGGCGGTGCCGCTCGCGTTGTCATCCGCGCCGGAGTGGATCTTGCCCTCCTCGTCCTTGCGCGCCATGCCGCCGGTTTCGCCGTGGCCAAGATGGTCGTAGTGCGCGCCGATGAAGACGTAGCCGGTTTCCTTCGAGCCGGGCGCAGGGGGCAGCCAGCCAAGCACGTTGCGGTCGGTCTGTTTGATGGGCTCGACGGCGGCGGTGAGCGCCACGCGCGCCTTCGGAAACGTGAAGCTGCCCTGCGCATGCGGGTCTTCCTTGTCCAGCGCGGACTGGATTGCCTTCAAGTCCCTGCCCGCGGCGGCAAAAAGTTCCGACGCCACGTTTCCGTTTACTGACATCGCGACAATGCCCGCGCCCGCGCCGCGGTCGTAGGTGAGCGCGGCGAGCTGGCCGGGGTTCGGCGAGTTCGGTCCGCTGATCACGAGCAACGCCCGCGCGCCGCGCTGCCGCGCGATGAGGGCCTTGTAGCGCAAGCCGGCGTAGCGGTTGAGTTCCGCGCGGCGCCTGGCATCGGCCTCCTCGGGCACGTAGCGCAGCACGAGCACGACCTTGTTGGACACGTCGAGGCCGGCGTAGGAGTCGTAGCCTTCGCCGGGCTTGCCCGGCACGCTCAAGCCGTAGCCGGCGAAGACCACCTCGCCCTCGACTGTGCCGCTCTGCGAGAAGGCGAGCGGGCGGAAGTCTTTCTCGGGCTCGTAGCCGGGCATCGGGGTCACGGCGTTCTCGCGGGCGATGGCGAGACGGTTTTGATTCGTGAGCACGCGCACGCCGGCGTTGAACTCGAACGGCTGGAAGAAACTCCTCGGGTCGCCGAGCGGTTCGAGGCCGGCCAGCTTGAATTGCTCCGCGATGAAGTCTGCCGCGAGTCGCGCGCCGCGCGTGCCCGTGAGCCGGCCTTCGAGCGCGTCGGAGGCGAGGTAGGAGACTTGGGCTTGCAGATCGGAGGATTTGATTTCGGGGGAGAGGTTCTTCGGGCGGGTCTCGGGGGTCGCATGGGACTCATGGGTTCTATGCGATGCGTGGGCCACATCAGCAGGAACGCTGCGCTTCGCCGCGCCGGCCAGCGCCGCCAGCGCCGCCTCGTGATTCCAGTCCGCCATGAAGAGCTGCGACTTGCCATCGCCGGTGCGGCTGGCGGTCCAGCAGAGTTTCTTGCCGTCCGGCGAGAAGACCGGCAGGCCGTCGAAGCCGTCGGTGAACGTCACGCGCACCGGCTCGCGTTCGCCGAGCGGGTCCACGATGAACAGCTCGAAGTTCGCAAAGCCGTGCTTGTTCGCCGTGTAGATCACGTAACGGCTTGCGGGATGAAAAATCGGCGCCCAGCTCATCGCCTTGAAGTCCGTCAGGCGGCGCACGTCCGAGCCGTCGGTGTTCATCGTGAAGACGTCAGCCGTCTCACCCTTCTCATCGAAGCGCCGCCAGATGATGCGCCGGCCGTCCGGCGAGAAGAACGGCCCGCCGTCGTAGCCGGGCGTCTGCGTGAGCCGCCTCTGGCCGGAGCCGTCGGCGTTCATGATGTAGATTTCGCCGAAGTAACTCGGGTCCACTTCGAGCTTCTTCAGGTCCGCTGTGGAGAGCTTGTTCGTCGGATACGCGTCGCGCAGCGAGGAGAACACGATGCGCTTCCCGTCGGGCGAGTAGCTGCCCTCGGCGTCGTAGCCGGGCGATGTCGTGAGCCGGCGAATCTTCGAGCCGTCGCGCTTCGCCGCGAAGATGTCCATGTGCTCGTCGTAGTCCCACGAGTAGCGGCGCTGCTTGCCGGTGGCGCGGAATTCCAACTCGGCCTTCTGTTTGTCGCGCGCCTGCGGGTCGAGATGCGTCGAGGCGAAGAGCACCTCGTCGCTTCCGGGCCGGAAGAACGCGCACGTGGTCTTGCCGTGGCCTGGCGAGACGCGGTGCGTGTCGCCGGTTTCGAGGTTGAGGGTGTAAATCTGGTAGAAGGGATTGTCCGCCTCGCGCTCGCTCTGGAAGATGAGCGTCTTGCCGTCGGGCGAGAAGTAGCCCTCGCCGCTGCGTTTGCCGTCGTAGATGAGCTGACGGGTGTTCGAGAGGAACTGCGATTCGCCCGCTGGAGGCGCAGCCGAAATCGGGAGCGCGACGAGCGTGGCGATGATGAGCAGGGCCGGGGACGGTTTCATTGCTGCGACGGGGCTGGGGTGCGATGGCATCGAGTCACTGACGAATCCTTGCAGGAGGGGATTCGGCAGGCGAGAGGAGTTTGGAGCCGGATGGGGAACCGCGGGGCGCTAGCCCATCAAGCCGCGGATGGGTTCGCCGTGGTAGAGGTTGAAAGGACGTCCCTGTTCGTCGTGCCACATCGTGTTCTGTGGCAGGCCAAGTGCGTCGTAGATGGAGGCCGCCATGTTCTCGGGCGTCTGCGCGTCGCTTGCCGGATAGCCGCCAATCTTGTCGGACGAACCGATCACCGTCCCGCCGCGGACGCCGCCGCCGGCGAAGAACACGCTTTGCACCGCGCCCCAATGGTCGCGGCCGGGCAGCGTGGCGCTGGGAATCTTGAAAATGCGTGGTGTGCGGCCAAACTCGCCGGCCATGACGATGAGCGTGCTGTCGAGCAACCCGCGGTCCTTCAAGTCATCGAGCAACGCGGACACGGCGCGGTCCATCGGCGGCAGCAGGAAGTTTTTCAGATTGGGGAACGCGGCTTCGTGGGTGTCCCATGTCTCGTTGTTGCCGAGATTCACCTGCACGAGGCTCACGCCGGCTTGGACGAGTCGCGACGCGAGCAAGAGCGACCACCCGAAGGAGTTTTTTCCGTAACGCTCCTGCAAACGCGGGTCGGATTGCGTGACGTCGAAGGCCTTGATTGTGTCCTGCCGGGTGAGCAGCGAGACAGCCATGTTCCAGTAGCGGTCAAAGGACTGCGCCTCCGCGGCGGACTCGAGCAAGCCACGCTGGCGGTCGAGTTCGCCCTGCAACGCGAGGCGGTCGGATAACCGCGCAGCAAGCGGTTCGGACAACGTCACGTTGGGCGATCGAAAGGGGATGTCCGCCTTCGCCGCGCCCTTGTTGTGATGAAACAGAAACTCGGGGTAGGCGCCGTAGGTCTCCGCATTGAACGGCGACGAGTCGAGAATCCATGGATCCTTCCGGGAGCCGAGCGTGCCGCCGAACTGGCCGGGGATGACGCGCCCGGTCCGGTGAATCAACTTCTCCGGCAGCACGATCGCCGGCGGCAGGTTGTTGCGTGCGGGACGGAGCGAGTTGGCGAGCGCCGCAATGGACGGATGATCCGACTGCTTCGGCTTGTTCGGGTCGAACCCGACCGGCATCTCCCCGCGGCCGGTGAGCATGATGTGATGGCTCGCGGAGTGGTCGTTCGACTTGTGCGTGAGCGAGCGGCAAAGCGCCCAGAGATTGCTGCGCCTGGCCAGCTCGGGCAGATGCTCGCAAATGTGGACGCCGGGTGTGCGCGTGGGGATGTCCTTGAACTCGCCGCGCGTCTCCTCCGGCGCCTCGGGCTTCGGGTCGAAGCTGTCCTGTTGCGCGAGTCCACCGGAGAGAAAGATATAGATGACCGACGTTGCGCGGACTTTTGGCGACGGGCCGTCCGCAAGCGCCCGAAGCGGCGCGAGTTGATCCATGCTCAGGCCCACAAGACCAAGCGCGCCCGCTTGAATCGCCGCGCGGCGGGGAATCCTTGGATGGCCGGAATGATTGCAGGGCACGCGCATGCTCGGAGTTCTGCTGATGGTTGGAGGCTAGTCCGGTGCGGCGGGCCCGTAAAGTCCAATTCCGAACCAAGTTGGTCTCGGTCGCAAGAACTGACTGCCTCAACCGATGAACACCGCGTGCAGCGCGCGCATCGCCTGCTCGCCCTGGTCAACACTGATCACGACGGAGACTTTGATCTCGCTGGTGGAAATCATCCCGATGTTCACGCCTTCCTTGGCCAGCGTGCTGAACATCTTCGCCGCGACGCCGCTGTGACTTTTCATGCCGACGCCCACGATGGAGAGCTTCCCAATCTTCTCGTCGGCTTCGACCCCGGCGAAGCCGACCTCGGACTTCAATCCGTCAATGACCTTGCGCGCCTTGAGCAGGTCGGGCTTGTCCACGGTGAAGGAGATGTCGGTCGTCGGCGACTTCGATGCGTGGCTGACATTTTGGACGATCATGTCCACGCTGATCGCGCCGTCGGCAAGCGCGGTGAAGACGCGCGCGGCGACGCCGGGTTTGTCCGGCACGCCCACGAGCGTCACCTTGGCCTGATTCTTGTCGAGCGCGACGCCGCGCACGACGATGCTCTCCATGCTTTGCGTTTCCTCTTTCACGATGGTTCCTGGGTTGTCGTTGAGACTGGAGCGGACTTCAAACACGACGCCAAATTTCTTGGCGAACTCGACGGAGCGGAGCTGCATCACCTTCGCGCCCGCGCCGGCGAGTTCGAGCAATTCGTCGTAGGCGACTTCACCGAGCTTGCGCGCGGCCGGGACGATGCGCGGGTCGGCGGTGTAAACGCCGTCCACATCCGTGTAAATCTGGCAAAGGTCGGCCTTCAGCGCCGCCGCGAGCGCAATGGCCGTGAGGTCCGAACCGCCGCGACCCAGCGTGGTGATCTGGCCCTCGGCGGTCTCGCCTTGAAAGCCCGCAACGATGACCACGTTTCCCGCGTCGAGCAGCGCGTGGACTTTCTTCGGCGTGATGTTCTGGATCTTCGCCTTCGTGTGGACGCCGTCGGTGACGATGCCCGCCTGCGCGCCGGTGAGCGAAGCCGCGGGCACGCCGAGTTGCTGGAGCGCGATGGCCGTGAGCGCGATGGTCTGCTGTTCGCCGGTCGCGAGCAGCATGTCCATCTCGCGCTCGGGCGGTAGCGGCATGATTTCCTTGGCGAGCTTGATGAGCCCGTCGGTCACGCCGCTCATCGCGGACACGACCACGACGACCTGGTCGCCACGGTCGCGATACTGCTTCACGCGGCGCGCGACAGTTTTGATGCGTTCCGGATTGCCGACCGAGGTGCCGCCGAATTTTTGGACGATGAGTGCCATGCAAAGGCCGCCGTGTTTAGCAACCTGCCCGCAGCTTGGCAATTCCGGTTCTCATCCGGTGCCGTTCGCCTTGCGCATCCACCATGGACATTCCAGGTGAATGCGCACCAAATCGCCGCGCCCGTCCCTCAGCGCCCGCGCGGCGGCAGCCGTGCCGGCCTTCCGCGGACGGAGGCGTGTGATTGCATTGAAGGACTTCGCTGACCAGCGCCGGGCGTATCTTGCGAAGAAGATCTAGCGTGTGTGACGGGCGAGGAGATACGCGCGGAAAGCCTCGTAGTCAGCGCCCATCCGGTCGTAGTCCTCGGTCTGCTGAAGTCCGGCGGTCATGGCGGCGGGCACATCGGGCGCCCAGCCGACGACCTTCTCCACTTCTTCGGGGAACTTCGCCGGGTTGGCGGTCTCAACGATGAC
>VHCN01000091.1 GCA_016871675.1 Verrucomicrobiota bacterium | reverse complement strand
TGCCATTGCAGAAGGAACACTTGAAATTGCCATTGGCCCCCGTGCCCTTGCACGAGGAGCACTTGAAGTTGCTCGTGCCTGAGCCTCTGCACTTGTTGCAGGTATCGGCGTTGGCTTGAGTGGCGGACAGAATCAGCGCCCCCAGGAGCGCCAGCGCTAAGCGGAGCATGTGTTTCATGGTTCGAATTGTTAGTCCTCGGGAATGTTAGGTTGTATTGACCGTTTGGCGAGGCGTTTTCGCAGCAATGCCCCGAAGGGGAGGGATAGGAATTTTGATTTCGGGCCACGGGCGGTGAGGCGCTGGTTTGCGGCCTGCGCAACCGCAAATCTCCCCGCGCGATTCGCTCGGCAAAGAGAGTGTCGCGTGTCGAGCGAACGCCAGCGGAGCTTGCCGCCAAGCCGGAAGCGGGCGTAGAATACGCCCGATGACGAGTTGCGAATCAGGTTTGCGGTTGCTGTCTTTTGCCACAAAGACGCCGGTTGTTGCTGGTGATTTCTCTCTGTGCTCATGCGAGTATAGAAAAACAGTATTGAAATCGCGCAAATTGCGTTTTTCGTAAGTCGCAATACTTTGTAAATAAACAGTTTGCGCCCGTAGCTCAGATGGATAGAGCATCTGCCTTCTAAGCAGGTGGTCGGGGGTTCGATTCCCTCCGGGCGTGCCAGATTCTCGAGGGTTCCTCCGAACGCACGGTTTGGCTGTTTGAACCGCGGGCGTCAAACGCTGGTAGTGGCTCAGGTTGTTGTCGCGTTGGCGTCGGGCGCCATCCTGTCGGGTCACAGAGCCGACGCTGCATCATCAAATGATGCCAGTGCCCGGACGCCCGCACGGCACGTTGGCTTCAGTCACTTCAGCCCGAGAGTTTTCCGCCCTTCCGCCGAGATCATGGACTGGTGCCACGGCGGGTCCCACACGACTTCCACGCTCGCATCCTCGACGCCGGGAAGCGTGAGAATCTTCTGCTGCGCGTCGCGGGCGATGACGGTTCCCATGCCGCAGCCGGGGGCGGTGAGCGTCATCTTCACGAAAACCTTGTGCCCGCCCGACGGGATCGGCTCGATGCCGAGGTCATACACCAAACCGAGGTCCACGATGTTCACCGGGATTTCCGGGTCGAAGCACGACCGCAACACCTCCCACACCATTGTCTCGTCCACCCTGCCCGCCGCAGGTGCGACCACGGCCGCCGTCGACTCCTCGGGTTTGAGGCCGAGCGCGTCGGCGTCCTTGCCGTCCACCCGAAAGAGCCCGCCCATGGTGAACACGGTGTAGCTGCCGCCAAGGTGCTGCACGATGTCCACGGGCGTGCCGGAGTGAAGCGTGACGGCGTTGCCGACGGGAATCTGGATCGCCGCGCAGTCGCGCGCGAGCTGCACCGAAGTCGCCTGCTGTTCCATGGCGCGAAGCTAGCCGGTGCGCCGCGTTTGGCAACGATGAACGCCGCGTCCCGCGCGGCGGGATTGAAATTGCGCGGGCCGCAGCCGTCTGCCCAAATCCGCCCGTGCAAAACCCCGCGTGGAAGACGGCCCTCGACGCGTGCGCCGACCCGCAGCGGGCGCGCGATGCGATCGAGCGGCTGAAGTCCTCGGGCGCGTCGGCCGCGCTGCGCAAGTCCTCCGCGGAACAGGCGCGCATCGTCGCCGCGGTGCTCGGCGGTTCGCAGTCGCTCGGCGACGCGCTCGTCGCCAACCCCGAGTGGCTCGGCTCAGTGCTCGACCCCGGCTCGCTCGCGCATCCCCGACAGCCGCAGGGCTTGCGCCGCGAAGTCGAGGGCTTTCTCCGCCCCGCGCTCGATGCGCGCGATTTCGAGGGCGCGCTCGCGCAGCTTCGGCGGTTCAAGCAGCGGGAGTGGCTCCGCATCGGCGCGCGCGACCTCGCGCGTCTTGGCGACATGCCGCAAATCACCCGCGAACTTTCCGACGTGGCCGATGGGTGTCTCGACGCCGTCTTGCGCGTGTGCCGGCGACAGTTCGAAGCGCGGCTCGGCTCGCCGTTCCACCTCGACGCCGACTCGGTGTGGCAGCCGACGCCATTCTGCGTGCTCGGCATGGGCAAGCTTGGCGGGCAGGAGCTCAATTTCAGCTCGGACGTGGACCTGCTCTTCGCCTACACAGACGAGGGCCACGCGTTCCGTGAAGCCCCGCGCGGCGGCGAGCTCTCGGGCAGGGGCGTGACGAATCACGCGTTCTTCAAGCGGGTCGCCGAGGCGTTCATCGCGGAAGTCACGCGCGCGACCGCCGATGGCTTTCTCTACCGGGTGGACATGCGGCTCCGGCCCGAGGGCGACACCGGCCCGCTCGTGCGCTCGGTCGAGAGCTACGGGCATTTCTACGCGCAATGGGGCCAGACGTGGGAGCGCATGATGCTGATGAAGGCGCGCTGCGTCGCGGGCGACGACGTGCTCGCGGGCGAGTTTCTCGAAACCGTCCAGCACTTCCGCTACCCGCGCTCGCTCCACCCGCGTTCGCTGGAAGAGGTCGCCGCGATGAAGCTCCGCATCGAGCAGGAAGTCGTCCGGTCCGGCGAACTCGACCGCAACGTGAAGCTGGGCCGCGGCGGCATCCGCGAGATCGAGTTCATCGCGCAATCGCTGCAGCTTCTTCATGCGGGGCGGCTGCCGTTTCTTCAGCTTCCGCAGACGCTGCCCGCGCTGGCCGCGCTCGCGCGCTACAAGCTCCTCCCGCGCGACGAGGCCGACGCGCTTGCGGCCGCGCTCGTGTTCCTGCGCGATGTCGAGCACCGGTTGCAGATGGAGCACGACCAGCAGACGCACACGATCCCGACCGAGCGCAAAGCCCGCGAGCGCATCGCGCGGCTGATGGGGTTCGAGACCCTCGCGGCGTTCGAGACGGGCCTGGGGCGGCACACGCGCACCGTGCGCGAGAGCTACGAGAAAGTGTTCGGCACGGAAGCGACCGCGGCGGCGACCGCGCTGCCCGCGCGGTTCGAAGGGCACGAGGAAGCGTGGGGGGCGCAGCTTGCGGCGCGGCGGTTCCGCGACCCGCCGAAGGCCGTGCGGCTGCTGCGCGAATTCGTCGAGGGCCCGGGCTACGTGCATGTGTCCGCGCGCACGAGCGAACTCGCGATGCGCCTCATCCCCGTGCTGTTCGACACGTGCGACGGCAAGCGCCACGACTCCGCGACGTCCCCATCCGCCCTCCGCCACCCGCCCTCCGCGATTCTCAGCGACCCCGACCGCGTCCTCGCGCGCCTCGACGCCTACATCACCGCCTACGGCTCGCGCGCGATGCTTTACGAGGCTTGGACCAACCGCCCCGCGCTCTTCGAACTGCTGCTGCTGCTCTTCGACCGCTCGGAATTCCTCGCCGAGTCCGCCATCCGCGCGCCCGATCTCGTGGACGACCTGCTCACCACCGGACGGTTGCGGCGCATGAAGTCAGCCGCCGAAATCCTCGACGAACTCCGCCACGGCAGCGGTGACGACGATCAGCGGCTTTGGATTCGCCGCTATCACCAGGCCGAATTCATGCGGCTCGGGCTGCGCGACATCCTCGGGCTCGTGGGCTTCGAGGTGAACCTCGCCGAACTCTCCGCGCTCGCCGACGCGTGCCTCGGCTACGCGCTCGAAGTCGTCGCGCGACGGCACAGGTTCAAGTCCGCGCCGCTCGCGATCATCGGCCTCGGCAAACTCGGCGGCTCGGAACTCACCTACGGCTCGGACCTGGACATCTTGTTCGTCGCCGACGACAAGGCGCGCGACCTGCCGAGGCTGCAAGCACTCGCCGCCGAGTTGATCGACCTGCTTTCGGCGACCACCGAGCACGGCACGACCTTCGCGCTCGACGCGCGGCTCCGGCCCGACGGCGAGAAGGGGTTGCTCGTGAACACGCTCGCCGCGCACGAGGACTATTACCGCGCGCGCGCGATGCTGTGGGAAATCCAGGCGCTCGGTCGCGCGCGGTTCATCGCGGGCCACGCCGGGGCCGGTCGCGCGTTCGAGCGGCTCGCGTCAGCGCTGAGTGACTTCAGCCTTGCCGGCGTTTCGCGCGGCTTCGAGGTGCGCGGCCGGCGCGGGCTCGCGTGCTACACGCCGGACTGGAAGGGCGAGATCGCGCATATGCGGCAGCGCATCGAGCGCGAGCGAACCCCCGCGGGCCACGAGGCGCTTGCGTTCAAGACCGGCGCGGGCGGGTTGGTGGACGCCGAGTTCATCGCGCAGACGCTCGCGATGGAACTCGGCTGGGCCGAGCCGAACACGTTGCGCGCGCTCACCCGCGCCCGCGACGAGGCCGCGCTTCCCCGCGCGGAGGCGGAGGCCCTGCTTGAAAACTACCGCGAACTCCGCCGCGTCGAGGGCATCCTGCGCCGCTGGAGTTACGAGGGCGAAGCGGAACTTCCCGGCGATCCCGCGCCGCTCTATCGCGTCGCCGTGCGCTGCGGCTTCGCGACCGCCGCGGAATTCATGAAATCAATGAGCATCTGCCGCGCAAGCCTGCGGCGCATTTATGAACGCGTGTTCGCGGAAAGGCCCCGCGCGATGGGTCTGTGATCCTGGCGGGCGATTTCGAAGTGTCGGTTCCATTCATGGATGAGACCGTCCAAATCCGCATCCACGGCGATGCGTCGAAGCCGGCGCTCATTTACCTGCCGGGGTTGCACGGGGACTGGACGCTCGTTCCAGGGTTCCGGCTTGCCCTCGGCGGGCGGGTGCGATTCGTCGAGTTCACGTATCCGCGAACGCTTGCGTGGAGCCTCGAGGCCTATGCTGACGCGATCGAGCAGAGCCTGTCGCAGCACGGCATCACACGAGGCTGGTTGCTCGGCGAATCGTTCGGCTCGCAAGTGGCGTGGACGCTCGTGCGAAGGGAGAGGGGAGGGGGAAGTGGGACAATGGAAGACACCGGTCGCGGGCGAGGGGACGGCTTTCCGCCGCGCCCGCTTCTCCCGGCGTTTCAAGCCGACGGCTTGATTCTCGCGGGCGGATTCGTGAAGCACCCCTTCAAGTGGGGCGTGCAACTCGCGGGCACGTTCGCGCGCGGCGTTTCGCTGACGTGGCTGACGAGGTTGCTGTTCGTTTACGCGAAGGCGTCGCGTTGGCGGTTCCGGAATTCGCCCGAGGTTGTCGCGGGCATCGAGGCGTTCGTGTCGCGCCGGACGGAACTGGACAAACTGGCCGCCGTGCACCGGCTCAGGCTCATCGCGGCGAACGATCCGCGTCCCATCGCGCGCCAAACCACGATGCCGGTGCATCATCTGGCCGGTCTGTGGGATCCGGTGGTGCCGTGGCCGTGGGTGCGAAGCGGGCTTCGGCGTGAGTGCCCCGGCTGGCGCGGCGGCCGGCTTGTCCTGTTCGCCGATCACAACGTGCTCGGCACCGCGCCCCGCGACGCCGCTGAGCAGGTGCTCGCGTGGATGTGTGCGAAGTCTTCCGACTTTCCAAAGTCGAGGGAAACAAGTGAGGGAGGGGAGAACGCCGACGCCGTGCTGGAATGCCGCGGCTATTCGCCGACGGCTTTTGTGGAAGCGGGCGCAGGGACGAGTTGAATGAAGGCGCCCTCGCCCGCGGGCCTTGCGGCGGCGGTGTTCGTGCGCTGCGCGCCGCGCGGGCGTGAGGTGTCCGAGGTGTCGGCCTTCATGGCTTTCCGCACTTTGGGCGTCTCCTGCTCGAACTTCTTCACCTGGTCCGGGTTGAGCTCGGCGCGGATGCGGTCGCGCATCTTCTTGAGTTCGTCGCGCATCTTCGGGGCGATGGGCTCCCACACGTCGCTGATGTGCTCGTTGCCTTCGAGGAGGATTTCCTCGATGGCTTCATACTGCTGCTGCGTGAGGACGAGCTGGCGGTCGAGGCGCGCGAGGTATTCGCGCTTCTGGACGGTGTTGAAGGGAAACGGCGGAAGCGGCAGGCGCGGCTGGGCGGCCTTCGGGCGCTGTTTCTCCTGGATGTGCGCCACCGAGGCGCCGGTGAAGACTCCCGCGCCAAAGATGACGAGCGTCGCGAGGATGACTTGCCACTGCTTCACTGCAATTCGTTCGGGGGTTCGACCGTGGTGTCGATGGTCAGCGCGAGCGTGTGGTCGCCTTCGTTCGCGGCGTCGTGCTGGCGGTGCGGGAGCGCGAGCGCGAGCGCGGCCACGATGAGGGTGAGCGCGATGCAGGCGGCGGCGGAGCGCCAGAGCGCGCTGCTCCAAAGCGCCCACGCGTCGGGCGCGGGCAGGGCGGCGATGCGCGCCATGATGCGCTTCTCGAAGGCGTAGGGGATGTGGCCGCCCGGCGCTTGCGCTCGCGCAGCCGCGATGAGTTTCTGTTGGAGTTCGTTCACTTGCATGACGCATTCTGGCAGACGGGGAGGCGGAAATTGCGGTTACACATACTTCTCGCTGGCGAGTTTTTCGAGCAGCTTGCGCATCTGCGCGCGAGCGCGGAAGGCGCGGACCTTGACGAGCGGGATGGACCAGCCGGTGATGCGCGCGATCTCCTTCACGGAGCGGTCCTCGATCTCGAGCAGCACGATGACGAGGCGGTTTTCCGGCGAGAGCTGGTCGAGCAGCCGCTGGATCAGCAGGCGCGCGGCCGCGGCGTCCTCGCGCGCGGAACTTGGCTCCTGCCGGAACTTCTCCAGCCAGTCCGATTCCTCGGGTGTGATGTCGGAGAAGTTCATTTCGCGGTTCCGCTGGTGGGCGCGCAGGAAGTCGTAGCACGTGCGCAACGCGAGCCGCATCAGCCAGTGCTCGAACGGCGCCTCGCCCCGGAAGCTCGGCAGCTTCTGGTAGGCCTTGATGAACACCTCCTGCACGATGTCCTGGATCTCGTCCTCGCGCCGCGCGTAACGCCGGGCGGTGGCGAAGACCCGCGACTGATACTTGGCGATGATGGGTTCGAAGCTCGACGGGTCGCCCGCGAGGACAGCGGCGATCAACTCCGAGTCGGTCCGTTCCATCACCGCGAGTGTTGCAGAGGGGCGGGGTTCCAAGAAGCCGAAAGCCACCGTCACGTGGC
Source organism: Verrucomicrobiota bacterium (assembly GCA_016871675.1). NCBI lineage: Bacteria > Pseudomonadati > Verrucomicrobiota > Verrucomicrobiota bacterium. The sequence goes on along the minus strand of VHCN01000091.1, from coordinate 3,335 downwards.
GGTGGCTTTCGGGCAACGTGTCACTCGGCTTGGAAGCTCACGGATTGTTGGCGGGCGGTGACCCAGGCCGGCGCGGCTCGCCGTCCCGGGGCGGCTGCGGCGGATTGTTCCCGCCGGGACGACGGTCGTTGAAGCGGTCGCCTCCCGGCCGGGGCGCGTCGCCGGGTTGACCGCCGCCTTGGGGACGCCGGAACTCGCCTTCGCGCGGCGGCTGGCCGGGTTCGCCCTGGGGCCGGCGGAATTCACCGCCCGGCTGCTGCTGGAATCCGCCGGGCCGCGGGCCGCCCATGCCGGGGCCGCCCATGCCGGGGCCGCCCATGAACATCGGCTTGAGCTTTTCAGCCACGTCCGTGCCGAGTTGCTTGCGCACTTCGGCGAAAGCCTTTGCGCGGAGCACGGCCATGTCTGCGTCCATCTTCGCAATGGCCATCACTTTGTCACGGATCGCCTTCTCGTCGAACTTCGGCGCGGTGAGCAGTTCGTTCATCTCGCGGCGGGCGGTCATAAGCGACTCGTTTGCTTCGCGCTGGTTCTGAAAGGTCGCGCCCATGATTTCGCGGACGGCGTTGCGTTGCTCCTCGGTGAGGTCCGCCATGAAGTTGGCCGGGCCTTGTCCCTGTCCCTGTCCCTGTCCCTGCCCGCCGGGGCGGAAGCCTTCGCCGGGCTGGCCCTGCGGCCGGAAACCATCGCGCGGCTGGCCTTCGGGGCGGAAGTTGTCGCGCGGCTGTCCGTCGCGCGGCGGGTTTTGCGGCGGGCGTTGCTGGAACTCGCCCCGCGGGGGCGCGCCATCGCGCGGGCGTTGCGGGTCGTCGCGCTGCGGACCGGGCCTGTCCTGCGCGGTGGCGGGGAGTGCAGCGATGCAAGCCACGGCGAGCAGGGTGGCGAGTGGCACGGGAGTTGAAGTGCGTGTGGGGTTCATGAGGCGCGTTGAGTTCGGATGGAGAACACCGGGCCGGACGGTTGGTTCCGGGGTTGAGCCACGGTGGATGAGACGCCGCGGGGCCGGATTTGTTACAAGGCGGCACCGTCGACTCCAGCGTTGCGCAAGCGCGCCGAAGTTCTAAAGTCCCGCGTGCGTCCAAGCCAGCAACTTGCATTCAACTCAACCATGAAATCGCTGACCGCCCTTCTCGCCGCATCGTTCCTCGGATTCGCCGCCACCGCCGCGGAAAACACGTGGGTCACCTACGATGCGAAGCCCGGCCCCGGCAAGGGCAAGCACCTGGTGTTCCTCACGGGTGACGAGGAATACCGTAGCGAGGAAGGCTTGCCGCAACTCGCCAAGATTCTCAGCCAGCGCCACGGCTTCAAATGCACGGTGCTTTTCTCCGTCGACGACGAGGGCTTCATCAACCCCGACAAGGGCGGCAGTTTGTCGAATCCCGCCGCGCTCGACTCCGCCGACGCGATCGTGATGCTGCTGCGGTTCCGCCGCTGGGATGAGGGCGCGTCGAAGCGCTTCGAGGCCGCGCTCGACCGCGGCGTGCCCATCATCGCGCTGCGCACGAGCACGCACGCGTTCAACGGCTACCCGAAGGACAGCCCGTTCGCGAAGTGGAACTTCAACAACGGCGGCGGCTTCGGCCGGCAGGTGCTGGGCGAGACGTGGGTCACGCACTGGGGCCGCCACAAAGTCGAAGCCTGTCTCGCCGTCACGGAACCCGGCGCGGAACATCATCCGATCCTGCGCGGCGTGAAAGACGCCTTCGCCGACTCCGACGTTTACGAGGCGCACCCGCCTGCCGATGCAAGGATCCTGCTGCGGGGCAAAGTGCTCAAGGGCATGAAGCCCGAGGACCCGCCAGCGGACTACAAAAAGAAGACGGTCAAGGGGGTCGAACAACCCGTCAACGACCCGGCAATGCCCGTCGCGTGGACGCGCGACCATGCCCGCGAAAACGGCAAGGTGAACAAGGTCTTCTGCACCACGATGGGGGCGGCGACCGACCTGCTCAGCGAAGGGACGCGAAGGCTCGTGGTCAACGCGGTCTTCTGGGGCTTGGGACTCGAAGTTCCCGCGAAGGCCAACGTGGAGATCGTCGGAGAGTTCAAGCCCACGATGTATGGCTTCAAAACTTACAAGAAAGGTGTGAAGCCGTCGGACCTCAGGTAGCGCGGCTCAACCGCGGACACTTTCCCCGAGCCACTTCAGATACTTCGCCGCGCCCGAACGCACCGGCAGCACCACGAATTCCGGCGTGTCGTAGGGATGCGCTGCGAGGACGCGCTTCTCCAGCGCCGCGAGACGCGCGCGCGCCGTCTTGAACACGATCAGCACCTCGGCGGACGACTCCAGCTTCCCGCGCCACCAGTAGTGCGACTCGATCCGCGACACGAGATTCGCGCACGCCACGAGCCGGGCCCTCAACGCTGAACGCGCGAGCCGCCGCGCAGTCTTCAGGTCTGGCGCCGTCACCAGCACGACTGCGAATTGGGTGGTGGCCTTCATCCGGTCCTGATGCCGTTGGACAACGCCTTCTGTCCCCCTCACTCCCCGACGGGGACGATGCGGTAAGTCTCCGTCCACTGGATCAGCTCAATGCGGTTGCCGTCCGGGTCGCGGATGAAAAACCGGTCCGCACCGGGAATGGGCACCGTCTCCGCCGTCTCCACGCCCTTGCGTCGGAGTTCTTCGCGCGCCGCCTGCGCGTCGTCCACGTGCATCGCATAGTGCCGCTGGCTGAACGAATCCGGCTGCGGCGTCGGGATCAAATGAACCTGCTCGTCGCCCAGCTCGAACCAGTGCACCCGCAGCCCCGCGCCGGGGAACGTGGACGGGATGCCGATCTCCCGCATGCCCAGCGTGTCGCGATAGAACTTGCGCGCGCGCGCCATGTCAGTGACGAGGATCGAGACGTGATGAAGTCCGCTCAGTTTCATGCGCAACAACTCAAAGACAAACCGCGCCCGGATTCAACCGGGAAACCCATCGCGTCCGACGGCGCGTTGGTGTCGTGCTCCTGGCGCTCCCGTTCGCCTTGACGGAAACAGGCGGTGGCGGGCGGGATGCTCGACGTGTCGGTGGCGCGCAGGACGCCGCCGGACGCGGCGGCGGCACGGCGGAGGAACTGGCGGCGGTTCATGGTGCGCTAAACTCTTGGGCGTAAGTTGTCGTGCGCGCTAGACAATCTTCGGCAGTTCAAACCCCTTCCGGTGTTCGCGGCCGACGAACTGGTTCGCCTCCGCGTAGTCGAAGGTCTCGGTCGCCGGGTCAATCCTCAGCCGCTTGCGGGTGCGCCAGGCGATGTTGCCGGCGTGGCACATCACGGTGCTGACGTGGCCGGAGTAAATTTCCTGGTTCAGTGTCTCGCGCTTCCGGCTCTTCACGGCGTCGA